>JBPYEE010000778.1:0-16538 GCA_051985095.1 Vicinamibacterales bacterium
GCCGGCGTGCCGTACATTTCCGTCCTCACCGACCCGACCACCGGCGGCGTCACCGCAAGTTTCGCGATGCTCGGTGACCTGAATATCGCGGAACCAAGGGCGCTCATCGGATTCGCCGGGCCGCGGGTCATCGAGCAGACGATTCGCCAGACGCTGCCGGAAGGCTTTCAGCGCAGCGAGTTCCTGCTGGAAAAGGGAATGGTCGACCTTGTCGTCGATCGCCGCGAGCTGAAGGCGCGGGTTGCCAGCGCGCTGCGGTTCATGGGCGTGACGACGCCGCCGGTCTCCAGCCCGCCGGCACCGGACGATGAACCGGCACCGGTGGCCGAGACCGCGCCCCAAGTCTGATTGGATCCCCTGCGTTATCTCGTCAGCCTCGAGCAGTTCGGGATCAAGTTCGGTCTCGGCAACATTACCGCTCTGGTCGAACGGCTCGGACGGCCCGATCGGGCCTTCGCGTCGATTCACGTTGCCGGCACCAACGGCAAGGGATCGGTCACCGCGATGGTCGACGCCGCATTGCGCGCCGCGGGCCATCGATCGGCCCGCTATACCTCGCCGCATCTGGTCGATCTCACCGAACGCTTCGTCATCGACGGCCGGTCGGTCGACCAGGCTGCCCTCGTCGCCGCCGCCGCGGACGTCCGCACGGCCGTCGAGCAGCTGCGCGCGGAGGGCGCCCTCGAGGTCCAGCCGACGTTTTTCGAGGTGACGACGGCGATCGCCTTCGAGCTGTTCCGGCGCGCCGCGGTCGAAGTCGCCGTCCTCGAAGTGGGCCTCGGCGGTCGACTCGACGCGACCAATGTCGTCCGGCCCGCGGCCACGGCGATCACCAGTATCGCGATCGATCATCAGCCGTACCTCGGCCACACGCTGCGTGAGATCGCCTTCGAGAAGGCCGGCATTATCAAACCGGGGGTTCCGGTCGTCGTCGGACCGCTCCCCTTCGACGCGCTCGACGTGATCGCAGCGGTCGCCGCGGAGCGCGGCGCCCCGCTCGTGCAGGCCGCCCCGGCCGACGTCATGCATCACGTCGTGGGCCTGCGGGGGCAGCATCAGCGGGCGAACGCGGCGGTCGCCCTGCGCGTCCTGCAGCTGATCGACGATCGCGGGATTGCCGTGCCGCCCGCGGCCATCGCGACCGGCCTGTCGCGTCCGGAGTGGCCGGGCCGACTGGATGAGCGGACGCTGCCCGGCGGCCGGGCGCTGCTGCTCGATGCAGCCCACAATCCGGCCGGCGCCGCCGCGCTGGCGTCTTACCTGTCATCCGATCGGGCGGGGCGGCCGCTGGTGTTTGCTGCGATGCGCGACAAGGACGTCGACGGGATGTTTGCGGCGCTGCTGCCGACGGTCAGCGCCCTGGTGACCACGCGCGCCTCCAACCCGCGGGCGGCGGGTCCCGACGACCTTGCCGCGCGCGCCCGCGTGCTCGCCCCCGCGCTCCCGATTCAGGTCGAACCGCTGCTGCCTCGGGCGCTCGACGCGGCCTGGCGCATCTCGCCGCGGATCGTCGTGGCCGGATCGATTTTCCTGCTGGGCGACGTCATGCAGCAGCTCGGTTTACACTTGTGAGGGTGGCCCGCCCCATCGCGCTGCGATTGGTCCTCCCCCTGCTGTTGTTGCTGCCCGTCACGCGCGCGGCGCTGGCGCAGCAGGTGACCTCTGCCGCGCAGACGCCGGCCGGCAGCGACGAGGTCTACAGCGACCGGCGCGAGATCTCCAACACCGACAAGACCCAACATCACATCGGCCACGTCGAGCTCATCAGCAAGGACACGACGATCTACTGCGACGACGCCTGGTACTACCCCGATGACGATCGATTCGTGGCCACCGGTCATGTCACCTTTTCGCAGGGGGCGAACCGGATTTCCGCCGATCGCGCCGACTTCAACACGAAGACGCGGCTCGGCACCTTCTTCAACGCGAGCGGGATCGCCACCGTGCAGCCGCAGCGGCCGCGGCCGCAGCCCGGCGCGCTGACGATCCCGCCGGTCGCGGGTCAGGAGACGGTCGTCTACTTCTTCGGCGACACCGTCCAGAAAATCGGGCCGAAGAAATACAAGATCACGAACGGTGGCTTCACGACGTGCGTGCAGCCGACGGCGCGCTGGGATCTGCACGCCGACACCGTCATCCTGAACATGGACCACTACACGGTGCTGAAGCAGGCCATTTTCTCGGTCAAGGGCGTGCCGATGCTGTACGTGCCGCTGATGGTCTATCCCACGAAGAGCGACAATCGGGCGACCGGATTCCTGATCCCGACCTACGGATCGTCGTCACTGCGCGGGCAGTCGATCCACGACGCCTTCTTCTGGGCGATCAATCGCAGCCAGGACCTGACGGTGTCCGACGACTGGTACTCACGGCTCGGTCAGGGGTTCGGCGGGCAGTACCGCTACAACTACGGCGCGTTCGCCGATGGCAACCTGTACGCGCATTTCCTCGACCAGCACCAGACGACCTACGTCGACGACAGCGGGAACCCCACGACGGTTGCCGGCAGCCAGAGCTACGATCTGCGGGGGTCGGCGAACCAGCTGCTGCCCGGCAACATTCACCTGCGCGCCAACGTGAATTATTTCTCGAACGTCCTGACCAACCAGACCTTCAACACCAACATCTACAACACATCGAACAATCAGCGCTCGTACGGCGTGAACGCCGTCGGCGCCTGGAACGGCTTCTCGCTGAACGCGACCGCCGACCGCCAGGAGTACTTCTATGACTTGTACAACTCGGTCGTGAGTGGCGACGGGCCGCGCATCGACTTTTCACGCAACGAGCGGCCCCTGTTCGGATCGGCTGTCTACTTCGGATTCACCTCGGAATACGTCGACCTCATCCGCGCGACGCATTCGATCGACCCGACGACCAACATCAGCACCGACACCAACGTCGGCGTCGCGCGATTCGACTTCTGGCCGCAGATCCGCTACCCGTTCAAGAAGTGGCAGTGGTTCACCGTCAACTCGACTGTCAGCTGGCGCGACACCTACTACACGCGCAGCGCGATCATCGACCCGACCACCGGCCAGCCGAGCAATGAGGTCACGTCCGACACGCCGATCAACCGGCGGTACTACTCGCTGCAGTCGCAGATCGTCGGGCCCGTCTTCAATCGAATCTGGGATACGCCGGACAATGGGTATGCCGAGAAATTCAAGCACTCGATCGAACCCTATCTGACCATCCTGGAAACGTCGTCGATCAACAACTTCGACGAGATCATCAAAACCGATGGCATCGACTCGATCGCCGGCGGCACCAGCCTGACCTACGGTATCGTGAACCGTTTCTTCGCGAAGCGGAAGGTGGTGGCGGGGCAGCCCGCGCAGGCACGCGAGATCGTCGATGTCGAGCTGGCCCAGACCTACTACACGAACCAGGTGCAGGCCCAGTACGATCTGAATTACCAGACCTCCCAGCTTGGCGGCGGGTCTCCGAGCCACTTCTCGACCTACGCGCTGTCGGTCCGCGCTCTGCCGACCAACGACATCAACGCCACCGCGCGTGCCGAATTCGACCCGCGCTATCACACGATGCGGACCTTTTCCGCCAACGGCGGCTACAACTGGACCGGCCACGCACAGACGACCATCGGCTGGTCGCGCACCGGCTGCGTTCAGCAGAACGAACCGCTCAACTTCGCTTGCTCGAGCGTGGTCTCGCAGTTTCTGAACGCCAGCGTCAACGCCCACACGCAGGACAACAAGTACGGCACGATCTACAGCGTCAACTACGACATCACGCATGGTGGCGCGCAGAACCAGCAGATCACCGGCTTTTACAATGCGCAGTGCTGCGGCATCGCCGCGCAGTATCAGGTGTTCAACTACGGCGTCGGCCTCAGCTCGGTCATCGGCATTCCAAGCGACCACCGCTTCTTCCTGTCGTTCACCCTGGCCGGGCTCGGCAACTTCTCGCCGTTCAACGGCGCGCTGAGCGGGGTGCCTCGCTGATCGTTGTGACCGGCGCCGCCGGATTTGCCGGCAGCCACCTGCTCGACCGTCTCGCCACGCGCCACACCCCGATCAGCGCCTGGCGCCGTCCCGGCGGGCGGCCGCCGCGGCCGCAGCCCGGCGTCGAATGGACGGAGGTCGACCTGCTCGACCGGACGGCCGTGCGGCAGGCGCTGCAGCGCGTGGCCCCGGCTGCGGTGTACCACTGCGCGGGCGCCGCGCACGTCGGGCGCGCCTGGGATCGAACGGCGGCCACCCTCGCCATCAACGTTCGCGGGACGCAGTTCCTGCTCGAGGCAGTTGCCGCGGCGGGCCGGCCGATCCCGGTCCTCGTGGTGAGCTCCGCCATGGTGTACCGGCCCGCCGACCATCCAATCAGCGAGGAAGCCGAGCTCCTTCCCGAAAACCCGTACGGGGTGACGAAGCTCGCGGCGGAGCTGCTCGCGGCACGCATGCGGGCCGAGGGGGTCGATGTGCGAATCGTGCGACCGTTCAATCACATCGGCCCCCGCCAGCAAGCCTCGTTTGTCGCGGCTGATTTCGCCCGCCAGATCGTCCGGATCGAGCGCGGCCTCCGCGCGCCGGAGCTGGTGGTCGGTAACCTGGCCGCGCGACGCGACCTGACCGACGTCCGCGATACGGTCCGCGCGTACGAGCTGGTCGTCGAGGGCGGCCGACCGGGACGTCCGTACAATGTGGCGTCCGGCGAGGCGCGGACGGTTCGAGAGCTCCTTGACGGTCTGATTGCGCGGGCCCGCCGGCCGGTCACGGTGCGCGTCGACCCCCAGCGGTTTCAGCCGAACGATCGGCCGCTGCTCGTCGGCGATGCAACGCGGATTCGCACCGAGCTCGGCTGGCGACCCGGCATCTCGTTCGACCAGACGCTGGACGACCTCCTCGAGTACTGGCGGGCTGAAATGGAATGAGAGTGCTCGTCACCGGCGGCACCGGCTACCTCGGCCGCGCCGTCGTGCGCGCGCTCGCCGCCGCCGGGCATGAGCTCGTGATCTTTGCGCGCACGGCCAGCCGCAGCGGTCTCCCCGGCACCGCCGTGGACGGCGACATTCGCGATGCAGACGCCGTCGCGCGGGCCGCCGCCACCTGCGATGGCATCTCGCATTCCGCGGCGCTTGTCAGCATCTGGCGGCGCCGATCGCAGGACTTCGACGACGTGAATGTGGGCGGCTTGCGCAATGTCGTCGCCGCCGCCCGACAGCACCGGATCGCGCGCATCCTCTACACGTCGTCGTTCGTCGCCCTGCCGCCGCGCGATCGGCCGACGCCGCTCGAAGCGAACGACTATCAGCGGACCAAGGTCGCCGCGGACCGGTGGGCGAGTGAGGCGGTTGCCGGTGGCGCGCCGATCGTCCGGGTCTACCCCGGCGTCGTGTATGGCCCGGGCGTATTGACCGAAGGCAATCTCGTCGGCCGGCTCATCGCGGATCATCTCCGGTGGAGGCTGCCGGGCCTGATCGGGCCGGAACATCCGTGGTCGTACGCCTATGTCGACGACGTGGCGCAGGGCCACCGTGCGGCACTCGAGCGCGGGGTCGTCGGGGGGCGCTACGTCCTCGGCGGCGAGAACGCTCCCCAGTATCGCGTGTTCGAGCTCGTGCGCGATCTGACGGGGCGCCGCCTGCCGGCGCGGATTCCGTTTCCGGTGGCCGATGCGCTGGCGGCCGTCGAGGAGCTCCGGGTCGCGATCTTCGGCGGACTTCCGCTCATCACGCGCGGCGCCGTCGAGATCTTTCGACATGACTGGTCACTCGACAGCTCGGCGTCGGTCCGTGACCTCGGCTACCGGATGACGCCGCTCGCCGAAGGCATCCGCACGACTGTCGCCTCCATCCGATGAGCGGCCACTCCGAACGTACGCGGCAATGGATCCACATCGGATCGGCGGCGTTTGCGCTGCTCCTCCGTGTCCTGTCGTGGCGGTCCGCGGCGCTGCTCGCCGCGACGGCGCTGGCGGTCAATGCGCTCGTGCTCCCGCGCGTCGGCGGACGCCGTCTCTATCGGCCAGTCGACGTGGCGCGCGGCTTTCCGCTGGGCATCGTGCTCTATCCGGCGTCCGTTCTGCTCCTGATTGTGCTGCTGCGCACGCGCCTCGATCTGGTCGCGGGCGCCTGGGGAGTGCTCGCGTTCGGCGACGGGTTTGCGACGCTCGTCGGACAGGCGGTACCGAGTGGACGGCTGCCGTGGAACCGCGACAAATCGATCGCCGGGAGCGTCGCCTTCGTCGTCTGCGGCACCCTGGGGGCGGCGATGTTGATCCGGTGGACGCAGGCGGCCTCGGCGGCGCCGCCTGCCTCGATCGCCTCGATCGTGACCGCGTCGGTCGCGGCGGCTCTCGCGGCGGGGCTGGTCGAATCGATTCCGGTCCGCCTCGACGACAACGTGTCGGTCCCTGCGACGGCGGGGGCGGCACTGTGGCTCGCAGCGCTGGTCGCGCCGGACGCCTGGGCGGCGTCCCGCCCGGCGGTCGTCGGCAACGTGCCGGTGGCAATCGGGGTCAATGCCGCGGTGGCCTGGCTCGGGTATCGCGCGGGGACGGTATCGATCTCCGGCATGATCGGCGGGGCAGTCATCGGCGCGGTGATCTTTGCGGCGGCCGGGGCGAATGCGTGGGTGCTGCTCTTTCTCTCGTTTCTGGCGGCCACGGTGGCTTCGCGCCTCGGCTGGCGCCGCAAGCGGCGGCTGGGCATCGCCGAAGCGCGCGGGGGACGCCGCGGCGCCGGCAATGCCGTGGCGAATTGCGGCGTCGCCGCGGTCGCGGCGATCCTGGCGGTCGCGACGATGTTTCCGGCGGAGTCGCTCCTGGCGCTGACCGCTGCGTTGACCGCCCGCGCGAGCGATACCGTCGCCAGCGAGATCGGCAAGGCGTGGGGCCGGCGAGCGTTTCTGGTCACGACCTTCCGACGGGTGGCCCCGGGCACCTCCGGTGCGATGTCGCTCGAAGGCACCGCTGCCGGCATCCTGGCCGCCACGGGCCTCGCGGCCATCGCGACGGCGATGGGGCTGGTTGGGTCGCGCTCGATTCTCGCCATTGTGGTGGCCGCGACCGCCGGCGCGCTCATCGAGAGCGTCCTCGGCGCGACGCTCGAACCGGCGGGTATTCTGAACAACGACATGCTCAACTTCCTCAACACCGCGGCGGCGGCGGCGATCGCCGTCGCGCTCACATGAACCGCGCGCGGCGCGCGCCGGCCCCGAGCGCCGAGGGCCGCAACGCCTACCTCGACCTGGCGCGACCCTTCACGCTGGTCGCGCCCGCGCTGGGGTTCATCTCGGGCGGGCTCACGGCGGTCGGCGCGGCGCCGCGGGAACCGTGGCGCTGGGCCCTTCTGATCGCACCCACGCTGGGCGCCGCGATGGCCGCCGTGCTGAATGCGGGCAACAACGCGCTGAACCAGATCTTCGATCTCGAGATCGACCGCGTGAACAAGCCAAAACGGCCGCTGCCGAGCGGGCGGCTGACAATCGGACACGCCTGGACGTTTACCGTCGTCACCTACGCGATCGCGCTCGTGCTCGCCTGGCTGGTCGCGCCCGGGGGCCGGCACGAGTGCTTCTGGCTCGTTCTCGTCGCCGTGGTCTGCACCTATCTCTATTCGGTGCCGCCCTTCCGGACCAAGCGGCTTGGACTCTGGGCAAACATCACAATCGCGATCCCTCGCGGCACGCTCCTGAAGGTGGCGGGCTGGTCGTCGGTGAAGACGATCGTCGGGATCGAACCCTGGTACATCGGCGCGATCTTCGGCCTGTTCCTGCTCGGCGCTACGACCACCAAGGATTTCGCCGATATGGAAGGCGACCGGCGCGGCGGCTGCCGGACATTGCCCATCCGATTCGGCGTCACCCGCGCCGCCTGGATGATTTCGCCGTCATTTGTCATCCCGTTCCTGATGATTCCGGTCGGGGCCGGGCTCGGCGTGCTGACGGGAAATTTCTGGCTGCTCCAACTCCTCGGCGCGGTGATGACCGCGTACGGACTGTATGTGTGCTATCTCATGCTGCGGCGTCCCGAGGAGCTCGCGATCGACGAGAACCACGTCTCGTGGACCCACATGTATCGGATGATGTTCGTCGCGCAGGTGGGATTCGCGCTCGCCTATTTGCTGTAAGATGCGCTATCGTTCCGTGTACTCGCGATGGTTTCGGTCTTCGTTTGGAGGATCTGCATGATTCGGCAATCGATGAAGATGCTGCTCGTCGCGATCATCGCGGCGTTCGCCGTCAGCTCGGTCGCGGAGGCGGCGCCCGCCAAGCGCCACCGTGCGACGACGAAGCACGCGACCACGGCGACCACCCACACGACGCGGAAGAAGCCCGCCGCCAAACGGTCGACGGCCAAGCGGACCACGACGCAGGCCAGGACGGCCAGCACGACGGCGGCCAGACGCCGCCCGGCGACCAAGTCCACCAAGCCGCACTGAACGGCCGCGGTTGACAGCCCCGCCCGCCTGGTCCGATGATGGGCGAATCAAAAGCGAAACTCACCCTCTTCTCTTTGATTTAGGCGTCAGGCCGCCGACGGCCCGGGACATCGCCGACACGGTCCGGACGGGCGGTACCGGGGCGCTGACCGACGCCGAGCTGCGCGCCGATCAGGCGCGTTACCAGGAAATCGTGTGTCGATCGGCGCTCAACGCGGTCAAGGGGATGCCGTTTGACTGGACCCTGAATCCCTATCGGGGCTGCACGCACGGGTGTCACTACTGCTACGCGCGCCGCTACCACGTGCAATTCGAGATGAACGCCGACGACGAGTTCGCGTCGGTCATCCTGGTGAAGAAAAACATCGTCGAGGTGCTGCGGCGTGAGCTGGCCCGGCCGTCCTGGACCGCCGAGTACGTGGCGGTCGGCACGGCGACGGACTGTTATCAGCCGATCGAGGGTCACTACAGGCTGACGCGCGGCGTCCTCGACGCGTTTCTGCGCGCCCGCAATCCGATGGGGCTGGTGACGAAGGGCCCGATGGTCGTGCGCGACATCGATCTGCTGAAACAGCTCTCGCAGATCACCCGGTGCACGGTGTACATGAGTGTGCCGACGGTCGATGAACGCGCCTGGGCGCTGCTCGAACCCGGCACGGCGCACCCGCTGCAGCGGCTCCGGGCCGTCCGCGCGCTGGTCGACGCCGGCATCGACGCCGGCGTGCTCATGAATCCGATCGTCCCCGGGTTCTCCTCAGCGCGGTCGAAACTGGAAGGGACGGTGAAGGCGATCGCCGACCACGGCGCGCGGTTCGTCGGCTGCAACGTGATGTTCCTGGAAGACGGCACCCGCGCGCATTTCATGGCGTTCCTCGAGCGCGCCTTTCCATCGTGGGTGCCGCGCTATCAACAGCTGTACACGCAGAAGTACGCCCCTGACACGTATCGCCGCCAGATTGCCGGCATGGTGCGGTTGCTACAGCAGCGGTACGGCTTGAGCGCTCGCGATCGGGACGTCCATGACGAGAAGCGTGGCGCAGCGGTGCAGGTCGGGTTTGCGTGGTGACCGCGGGGCTGACCTATGCCACATCGCCGAACACGAGGGCGGCGGCGGCGTGCATGCAGGCCGGAGCCGGATCGACGGTAATTTCACCGTGCGTCTCCCGCACGTCGAAGTGCATGCCTTCCTTCCACCGTGCGCTGATCGGCATCTTGATCTGCTCATCGATGTGCCGTTTCAGGAACCGGGCGCCGAACGCGAGGTGATAGCCCTTCGCCACGACGAGCTCGAGCGCCTCGTTGGTGACGTGAATCGTCTTGCCGGAGCGGGCGAGGGTTGTTTTGATCTGGTCGAGGTATTTCTTCGCAATCTCGCGTACCTCGTCGTGCGTCAGCGGATTGAAGAGCACCACTTCGTCGATGCGGTTTCGGAATTCCGGCGGGAAGCGGCGTTCGAGCTCGCGCATCACCTCGCCCTGGACCTGCTCGATGCCGAGCGTCCGGTTCAGGAACCCCACCGGACTGGTCAGCCGACGGAAGTTCTCCGAGCCGAGGTTGGATGTCATGATCACCACGGCGTCGCTGAGATAGACGCGCTTGCCGCGGCCATCGGTGATCCACCCTTCATCGAAGGCCTGCAGGAACAGATTCAGCAGGTTCGGGCTGGCCTTCTCGACTTCATCGAGGAGCACGACAGTGTAGGGGTTGTCCTTCAGCTGGTTGGTCAGGATCCCGCCTCGCTCGCTGCCCACGATGCCGCGCGGCATGCCGATCAGCTTGTCGACGGACACCGTGCCGTCCTGATACTCGGACATGTCGACGCGCACCATCTTCTTCTCGTCGCCGAACAGGAACTCCGCCACCGCTTTGGCGAGCTCTGTTTTGCCGACGCCGGTCGGGCCGAGGAACAACAGGACGCCGTCGGGGCGATCGAAACCGTCTTTGAGGGGGCCTTTGTTCAGCACCAGCCGTTTCGCGACGGCCTTGACCGCAGCCTTCTGACCGATGACGCGCTGCTGCAGCGCGTGTTCGATGTCTTTGAACCGATCGGTCACATCGCGGTACACCATGTCCTCGGGGATCTGCGCCGCGTGCGAGATCACCGACACGATGTCGGAGGTCTTCACCTCCCAGCGCCGGTCGATCTCGGCGCGCACCGCGGCCGTGTCGAGCCAGCCGATTACTTTGTCCGGCAGATGCAGGTGCCGCATGTAGCGCGGCGACAGCTCGAGCGCCGTGTCGAGCGCCTCATCGAGCAGCCGGACCGAGTAGTTGCGTTCGAGGCGGGGCCGCAGGTTGTACAGAATGCGGCGCGTCTCTTCGATCGAGGGTTCGGTCACCTGCACGCACCGGAAGCGCCGCGCGAGCGCTTCGTCTTCCTGAATGTATTCCTTGTACTCGCTGAGGGTCGTCGCGGCGATCATCCGGATTTCCCCGCGGGCAAGGACCGACTTGAAGACGTTGGCAGCATCCGAGGGCGCGCCGAGCGCCGAGCCAGCGCCGACCATCGTATGCGCTTCGTCGACAAACAGGATCAGATTCGGCCGTTCCTTCAGCTCGCGGATGACGTTCTGAATCCGATCCTCGAACATGCCGCGCAGCATCGTGCCGGCGACCATCGTGTTCATCTGCAGGTTCACGACCTGGCAGTCGCGCAGGCGCACCGGCACCGATTCCGGCTCGAACTCGATCCGGCGCGCGAGCCCTTCGACGATCGCGGTCTTGCCGACACCGGGCTCCCCGATCAGCATGACCGAGTTCGCCCGCTCGCGATGACACAGGATCTCGAGCACCTGCTGGATCTCTTTGTCGCGGCCGAAGACGGGCGGCACCTTGTCCTGGCGCGCCAGCAGATTCAGGTTGGTGGCGAAGTGCTTGAGGAAAGGCGGCAGCTCGAACCGCTTTTTCAACCGCTCTTCGCGCAGTTCCAGGTCGCGCATCCGCGCGGTCAGCCGGCTGACGAGCACTTCCGGCTCGACGCCGTGGCGGCGGAGGATCGATACGGGGACACCCTGTGTCTCTTCGAAGACAGCCGAGAACAAATCGGCGGCCTCGATGGTCTGCCGACCCGCCCGGCTTGCGTGATGCAGCGCTAGTTTGAAGACGAGCTTGGTCGCCGGCGAGACGCGCAGCTCGCGGCCCGCAAACGACGGCATCATGTGCAGGTGTTCTTCAACGGCTTGCAGAATTGTGTGCGGGTTCAGCTCCACGTCGCGCATGACTTCTGCAAACATGTCCCATTCGACCTGCGCAAACGCTAGAAAAAGATGTTCATTTGTCAGCAGCGCGTGCTCGCGACGACGAGCCTCCTCCGTCGCCCGATCGACAATGCGCTGTGCGGTTTCGCCGATTTTACTGGGTGATATATCGAGGTCGTCTACGTGCACCGCTGCCTCCGTCTATCGTGAAAGGCAGCAAGACCCACGCCAGTAGGGACGGTGCTCCCGACCAGCCACCAGCCAGCTGAGAGTGGCTGATGGTTCATATAGGTGCCAGCGTGTCGCGAATGGTCAGGCCGGACCGGCCGTGACCTCCTACCGTTGAGGCAGTTGCATCAGCGCGGCAATGCGTTGCTCGGTTGGCGGATGTGTGCTGAAGAGTCCCATCATTCCCGATACCGAGAACGGCTTGATGATAAACATATGCGCGGTCGCAGGGCTCGCGTCGAGCGGGATGCGCTTGGAGACCGCCTCGATCTTTCTGAGCGCGCTCACCAGACCGAGTGGTCCGCCGACGAGGGCGGCGCCGCCGGCATCGGCGTCGTACTCGCGCGACCGTGAGATCGCCGCCTGGATCAGCATCGCCGCGATCGGCGCCAGAATCAGCATCGCGAGGCCCGCAATCCCACCGCCTTGACGGTTGTCGCGGCTGCCGCCGAAGAAAAACGCAAACCGCGCCAACATCATGATCGCGCCGGCGAGCGTCGCTGCAATCGAACTGATCAGGATGTCGCGATGCTTCACGTGCGCCAGCTCGTGACCGAGCACGCCTTCGAGTTCCTGGTCATCGAGCACCTGCAGGATGCCTTCCGTCGCGGCCACCGCTGCATGTTCCGGATTGCGGCCGGTCGCGAAGGCATTCGGCGACGGGTCCGGGATCACGTAACAGCGCGGCTGAGGCAGCCCGGCGCGCTGGGCCAGTCCGGCGACGATTCTGTACAGCCGATGATCGGGCCCGACCTCCTGAGCTCGGTAGCTCCTGAGCACGATCTTGTCTGACCAGAAATAAGACACGAAATTGGTCACGACGGCGAACAAGAATCCGATCACCAGCCCCTGGCTGCCGCCGAGTGCGTTGCCCACCAGCAAGAACAGCCCAGTCATGACGCCGAGCAGCATTGCAGTCTTTACTGCATTCATAGCGATTTGCAGTCAATCACGACCGCCCTCATCTCGATGTTAGCAGACCGGCTATCAGAGCGGCACGGTCCGGCAGCGCCTCAACCAGGATGTGTTCATGAAGCGCGTGCGCCCCAGCCCCCACTGCCCCAAGCCCGTCTAATGTTGGGACGCCGAGCGCAGCCGTGAAGTTTCCATCGGACCCGCCGCCTGTTGAGCCCTCGCTCAGCGGGAGATCCAGCTCACCGGCAACCCGCGCCGCCAGCTGGAAGAGCCGGATCACGCCGTCGGTTCGCTCGAGCGGCGGCCGAGCGAATCCTCCCTGGACCTCGATCGACGTCTGCAAGTCGACGGGCGTCAGGGCGCGGAACGCCGACTCAATCGCGGTCATCGCCGCCCGCGTCGGAGCGCGGACGTCAATCACCGCGTGGGCTTCGTCAGGAATGACGTTCGACCGCGTCCCTCCGGTGACCTGCACCACGTTGACGGAGACCCCCTCGCCGAGGTCCTGCATCGCGTTGATACGCAGCGTCTGGTGGGCGAGCTCCTGGACGGCACTGGCGCCCTTCTCCGGCTCGATGCCGGCATGCGCGGCCTTGCCGCGGATCGTCACGTGATAGGCGCCGCATCCCTTCCGGGCTGTCTTCAGCGCGCCGCCCGGCAGGGAGGGCTCGAGCACGAAGACGGCATCGCTAGGTCGCGCGGCCTCCTCGATCGCCTGCCGCGAGCTCTCGCTGCCGACTTCTTCGTCCGACGTCCACAGCATGACGACGCGACGAGGCGTTCCGATCGACGTCTCCGCGAGCGCGCGGACCGACAGCATGCCGAGCGCGATCCCGGCTTTCATATCGAAGACGCCCGGGCCGTGCAGCCGACCGTTCGCGCGGACAAACGGCATCCGAGCGAGCTGACCGACGGGCCACACCGTATCGAAATGCCCCAGCAGGAGCAGCGGCGGGCGCCGATCGGTCGCCGCGCCAAACTCGGCGAGCACATGATCGCCGCGATCCCCGCCAGCCAGCTTCCTCACGCGACCGCCCATCGCGGCGAGCCGACGCGCGAGCTCGGCGCCGCAGCGATCGACGGCGGCCTTGTCGGTGGTCGGCGACTCGAGGCGCACCAGCGCTTCGATCGTCTCGAGCAGCCAGTCCTGCTCGGCTCGACAGAAGTCGCGCCGACGTATAATCGGGTTCATGCTCGTGCCGTTGTTACTCGCGGCGGCGCTGCAACAGGTGCCGGTACCACAGCCGTTCCCGCGTCCGGGCCCGGCGCAGCAGCCGGCGCAACCGGCCACGCCACGGCCTGCTCCGCCGGCGCCGCAGCCGGCGGCGGCGCGGGTGCCGCCCGCGCCCGCTGCCGAGAGCGCACCGACCGAAGCGCAGCTCGGGATGCCGGTGTACCCGGGTGCGCAGTTTATCGGGTCGTATGACGCGGGACGCGGCCAACGGTATTACATTTTCGGATCGGCCGCCTCGTTTGTCGATCTCGTCGGGTACTACCGGAATGTGCTGAAGCAGAAAGGCGAACTCGTCTACGAGATCCCGGCGACGCACGAGTTCGACGTCGGCAAATTCAACGAGGACACGATGGCGTTTCCGCCGGGCGTCACCATCAAGGACTACCAGTCCGACGTGTCGCAGGGGTATCCGAATCCCAAACCGGGCGCGCAGCCGGTGCGTTTTCCGACGGTGATTCAAATCGTACCGGTGACCGCGGGTCGGTAGCGTTCACAACCCGCACCTCGCCGACCATGACGCCGAGCATGAACGGCGGCACGACGCGGCTCACGTGCAGATCGAGGCGCCGGTACCGTCGCCGCGCCGGACGGCTGCGCAACGGCAGCGCGGTCTGCACCCACGCATCCGGGGCGACGAGTCGAATGGTCGCCAGCCACCGATCGTCGGCACGCACATCGACATCGACTGTGCCGGCAAACACCGATCGCAGCGGAATGAGGACCGCCGGCGCATCGCCGGGGATGAACAACGAGGCGCGTCCCGCCGTCCAGCGAAACCGGGTCCCGGGTGGATCTTCCTCCCAGGGCCGCAGTCCCGACGTGAGCCCGCCGATCCATACCGGATCGTGCAGATAGAGCAGCGCCCCGACGGCCAGGATGGCGGTGAGAGCGGTCAGACGGCCTCGCGTCATCGGACTCCCGCCACGGCACTCAAAACCGGAGGAACAACGCCCGATACTGCGACCAGGTCGTGTCGATGATCGGCAACACCCCCAGCCAGTACTGCACCATCTGCGCGATCGAGAGCGCCACCGCCACTGTCACCAGTGGCGCGACGACCAGGAGGCGGCGGCGCCGCGCCGAGGCCCACGCAAACGCAGAGGCGAGCATCGGCGCCGCGAGCGCGAGTCCGTCGGTGAACGCCCGATGGCCGAAGCTGCCGCCCAGCTGCCAGTCGGTCCAGCTCGAGACGATATAGATCTGCATCGCGAACACGACCGTGGCAGCGAGGATGAGCCCGCGCGCCCGGCCGCGCGCCAGGATCGCGCCCGGAATGGCGGCGAGCAGCACCGGAGACCAGACGAAGAGCCCTTTCTGGCTGCTGAAGAGGACCGCCAGCAGATGCGGCCGCGCGAACGAGAAGCGGTTCGACAGGAGCGCATACGCGTTGAGCCACCAGGCGCCGGCAATCGAGCGATAGAGCAGCGCCTGGGGGAGCAGGCCGACCGCGCCGACCGTAACCGCCACGACGACGGAGCGCCAGTGCCGGGACATCTCGATCATCCGGGATCGCAGCTCCGCCCCGCGCGTCACGCCGTAGAGCGGCCAGATGAGCAGAAACACGGCATTGACGTTCCGGACCAGCACGATCAGGGCGGCCAGCGCACCGAGGCCGGCCGACTGCGCCAGGCCGGGCCGTTCCCACCAGCCTTCGACCTGCACGATCCACGCAGCGACCAGACAGAAGGAGAACGCGTGGCTGAACGTTGCGTCGTAGGTGCCGTAGTGAAACAGATTGGTACCCCAGGTGAGGGCCACCAGCGTGGCGAGCACGACGCCGTCGCCGAACTGCCGCCGCAGCGTCGACCGCACGAGCGCCAGTCCCGCCAGAAAGTAGGCGACGCCGGCGAGGCCGGCGGCGTGCTGGTAGTACAGCGAAAACCCGTCGCGCGGCAGGTTGGACCACCAGGACAGCGCGTCGCCCACCAGAAAGAACGGCAGCATCATGAGGGCGACGCCGATTGGACACGCGTCGAGCCATCTGCCGCTCGACGGCCACCGGCGGATCGCGCTGAACGGGGGAAACGCGCCGTGGTACCAGTCGCGCGAGAGCGCGTCGAGCGACGGATCGTGGTAAATCACCGTCGCCGGCAGATACACGTAGTAGCTGTAGCCGTCAGAGCGAATGGGGGCGTCGGCCAGCGACCGGATGTAAACGAGCAGATACGCCGCGACCGCCAGGACCGCGGTCACGGCGACAAAGGAGCGCACCGCGCGCGCGACCATCAGGCCTTCACGTAGATTTCGCGTCCTTTCCGGAACTCGAGGGATTTCTCCTGCATGCCCTGCTCGGCGTACTCCCGCACCTGCTGGGTCAATTCCATCGAGCAGAACTTCGGCCCGCACATCGAGCAGAAGTGGGCCGTCTTGGCCGCGCCCGCCGGCAGTGTCTCGTCGTGAAAGGCCCGAGCGGTCTCGGGATCCAGCGCCAGGTTGAACTGATCGTCCCATCTGAATTCGAACCGCGCTCTGGACAGGGCGTCGTCCCACTCGCGGGCGCGCGGGTGCCCCTTGGCCAGATCCGCCGCGTGCGCGGCGATCTTGTACGCGATGACGCCCGCCT
>JBPYEE010000779.1:0-4972 GCA_051985095.1 Vicinamibacterales bacterium
CCGCCGCCGAAGCCGCCGCCGCCGTGGCCACCACCTCCACGCTGCGCCCACGCGGGCGTCGCGACCGGCACCGCGAGCCCCGCCGTAAGCAGCGCCGTCAGGAAGAGTCGCCTCATAAAAACCCCCGGTAATTAATGGAGGCATATATTGCACCAATCCGGCGACGGCTAATCAGGCGGGAAATGACGTTGCCGCGGCGGGAAATCTCAAGGCAAGGACGCTGGCTGCGGACAGCTCAAGCGGCTCTCCTCATCCGGAGCGCGCGTTGACAACTGGGCCAATCGGTCGGTACAGTCCATACGGATGTGGCGGCACACCGGCCGTAATTATCTGTTTCTCCGCAGCGTTGCCGTGCTGCTCACGGTCCTCGTATGCGGCGGTGCGCTCGACTGGGGACACCTCGGCGGAGACGACCGCGACTGCAACGTGGTGGTCGTTGCCCACGACCATGCCGCCCACCGGTTTGCGGCAAATCCGTCTACGCGGATCCCCGCCAGCGACCACTGTTACATCTGCCATTCCCTGCGTCTGTTGCACGTCGCCCTTGTCGCTCGACATGAACGCGTCGCGGTGGCGTTGCAGAGCGCGCAATGTTGTGACGCGACCATCGCCGCCCTTCGGCACACGTTCAGCCTAAGCGTCCCGTCGCGAGCCCCTCCCTCCTCGCTCCTGTAGCGCCGTTTTCCCGGGTAGAGGCAAGAACAACAAAGGGCGTACGCTCGCGCGAGCGCACGCCGCGGAGGGATAGATGAAGTCGCGAGATCTGCGCCGAATCGGCGCCTGGCTCGTATGGAGTATGGGCGTATACAGTGGGGCCGCCTTCGCGCAGGGGCTGGGCGGCGCCGGCACGATTCGGGGCACGGTGACGGATCCGACCGGCGGACCGATGCAGGCCGTGGAGGTGAAACTAAGCAATCCGGTGTCCGGTCTGGCACGAACGGTGACGACCGACGCGTCGGGGAAGTTTACGTTCAGCAATCTGCCCACAAACTCCTATCACTTGACGATTGACGTGCAGGGGTTCAACCCGTACGCACGCGACATCGATGTGCGGTCGGGAGTGCCGATTGATGTGAGCGTCCGACTCGACGTTGGCGTGGCCGAAGCCGTTTCGGTTGTGGGCCACGTCACGGATCTCGTCGAGCGCGACCCGTCCGCTCATACCGACGTGGACGCCACCCGCATCGAACGGATGCCGATCGAAGCGCAGGCGGGTCTCAATCAAGTCATCACGCTGGCCTCGCCGGGTGTCGTCGCCGACTCCAACGGGTTCTTTCATCCGATCGGCGACCATGCCCAAACGCAGTTTTCGATCGACAACCAGCCGGTGACGGATCAGCAGAGCCGTCTCTACTCCAATCAGTTGTCGCCGGAGGCCGTGGAGTCGATGGAGATCATCACCGGCGTGGCGCCGGCTGAATACGGCGACAAGAGCAGTCTCGTCGTGCACATCGTCACCAAGTCAGGCCTCGATCAACCGAAGCCCATCGGCGACATGTCACTCGGCTACGGGTCCTTCAGAAGTCCTTCACTCGATGTGAACGTGGGCGCCGGGTCGCACACGGTCGGCGACTTCCTGTCGGTAAGCGGCATGCGAACCGACCGATTCCTCGATCCGCCGGAGTTCGAGGCACTGCACGATGCGGGCAATAAGCTGTCGTTGTTCGATCGGCTCGATGCCCATACCGGCCTCACCGGCACGTGGCACCTCAACGTCCAGGCGGCGCGATCGACGTTCGACGTTCCGAATACCCTCGACGCGGAGGCGCTCGGACAGGCTCAGCATCAGGCGATCACCACGTTCAATGTGGCGCCGGGCTATTCGCAAGTACTCGGCTCCCGGACGCTCTTCACCGCAAACGCGTACGTCCGTCAGGACCATCTGACCTATACGCCGAGCTCGAATCCATTCGCCGACCAGCCTGGCACGGTCAGCGAGGACCGCCGACTCCGAAATCTCGGGGTGAAGGCGGACGTTTCGTACACCACCGGCGATCACAACATCAAGGCGGGCGGCTCGGTGAGTGCCACACAGCTCAACGAACATTTCACGCTGGGCTTCACCGATCCGTCGTTCAACGACCCGGCGAGCCCCACCTTCAACGCGGCGCTCGCACCCTTCGACCTCACGCGCGGCGGCGTGCCGTTTGTGTACAACCAGGCGGCGACGATCAAGCAGCAGGCGGCCTACATCCAGGACGAGATGAAACTCGGGAATGCAACGGTGAAGGCGGGTCTGCGCCTCGACCACTACGACGGCCTGACGACGGCCACGTTGCTGCAGCCGCGCCTCGGCGTCTCGTACGACGTCGGGAGCGCCGGGACGATTCTCCGCGCCTCATACGGCCGGACCATGGAGACGCCGTACAACGAGAATCTCCTGCTGTCGAGCGGCCTCGGCGCCCAGGCGCTCACCGGCACTGCATCTCCGCCGCCGCCGGGCACGCGGAATCAGATCGAGGTCGGTCTGCAGCAGGGGCTGGGGCACTGGATCGTTGCCGACGTCGGCTACTTCAACAAGCGCACCGATAACGCCTACGACTTCAATGTGCTGTTCAATACCCCCATCTTCTTTCCCGTGGCATGGGACCACTCCCGGATCGACGGTTTTACGGGTCGCGTCGATCTCGTCGAACACCGCGGCTTCCGGGCATTCGTCGTCATGGCGCACACCAACGCGATCTACTTCCCGCCTGGTGTCGGTGGCGTGCTCCTCTCGCCGCCGTGCGATACGCCAGGCTGCTCGTTCCGCATCGATCACGATCAAAAATTCAACGCGACGACGAACCTCGAATATGTCCTCAACCGGCGGGCCGGCGCGTGGGTCGCGTTGAGTTGGCGCTACGACTCAGGGCTGGTCGCGAGCGCGATCGGCGACGTGCTCGATCTGCTGACGCTGACGCCCGACCAGCAGGCGGCCGCCGGTGTGGCGTGTGCGGGCGTCGCCGCGACGCCCACCGCCGGATTCACCAGCTGCGCGCCCAACGCCATTACCGCGAGTCGCCTCGTCGTGCCGGCCGCCGGCACCGGCGATCCACTCACCAACCCGACGCGTGTGGCGCCGAGGAACCTCTTCGACGTCGGCGTCGGGATCGACAACCTGCTGCATACCGAGCATCACAAACTCAGAGTGCGATTGAGCGTCATCAATCTCACAAATCAGGAGGCGCTCTACAACTTCCTGTCAACCTTCAGCGGCACGCACTTCGTCACGCCACGGGCGTACGAGTTGCAGCTGGGTTGGGCGTTTTGAGTCTCGCGAGTGCTTGACAATTCGGCACGACACCGAGTCTGATAGCGGGCTGATCATGAACGGCGGTTTCGCCTGCATCGGTCGTGGCGGCATCGAGGCCGGCGCCGGCCTCTCGGGCTGTCAGGCGCGGGCGAACCGGATGCCGATCTGGTAATCACCTCGAACGATCCGGCGGTATTGCCCTGGGCCCGGAGGACTGGATCGGTCTTCCGGGCCCTTTCATGTTTTCGACCATGCCTGTGAAGTGGTCGTCCTCGATGCCGGGGCGCTGGTCATGGTGTTCGCGATCGGTTTGCCGGCCAGTTCGGGGGCGCGCCATGAGTGTGATTTCGATCACTCAATCGCGGACTCCGACGGTTCTGACTGCACCGGGACGAGGTTTCCGCGTGCTGCAGGGTCAAGCCCTCCTCTAACGGGTGCCAGAGAGCTGCCAAGATGCTGCTGCGTCTCGTCGCGTTCATCGTGAGCGTCTTCGTCCTGGCGGCCGTGCTCTGGGACGCCTTCGAGACCGTGATCCTGCCGCGAACCGTGACGCGACGGCTCCGGTTGACGCGTCTCTACTTTGGATTCGCGTGGAGGCTCTGGATATGGATCGCCGGGAGACTCTCCTCTGATCGTGGCCGCGAGCGATTCCTGGCGATTTTCGGGCCGCTGTCGTTGCCCGCACTCGTCAGCGTCTGGGCGATCGGACTCGTGGTCGGGTTCGCCGGGCTGCACTGGGCCACAGGGTCTCACCTGCGTCCGCTGAGCGCGACCGGCGCATTTCTCGACGACCTCTACATGAGCGGCACGACGTTCTTCACGCTGGGGCTCGGCGACGTGCTCCCTGTTGGCCGCACCGCTCGCGCCATCACCGGCGTGGAGGCCGGCACCGGCTTCGCGTTTCTTGCCATCGTCATTGCCTACCTCCCCGTCGTCTATCAATCGTTCTCACGCCGGGAGGCGCAGTTGACGCTGATTGATGCGTGGGCGGGGTCGCCGCCGGCCGCGGTGGAAGTGCTGCGACGGCTGGCCGCGCGGGACGAGCTGCCGATGCTCCAGCCGTTTCTCAAGGACTGGGAGTACTGGTGCTCGGAGCTGCTTGAGAGTCACATCTCGTATCCGGCGATCGCGTTCTTTCGCTCCCAACATCAGCGGCAATCGTGGGTCGCGGCACTCACCGCGATTCTGGACCTGTCCGCGCTCGTCGAGGTCGGACTCGCCGGCGTACCGACGTGGCAGGCGCACGTCACCTTTGCGATGGCGCGGCATGCCGCGGTAGACCTGACGCAGGTGCTGTATGCGGATCCCGACCCGACCGCCGATCGACTCTCGTCGAGCGACCTGATGGAGCTCCGACGCCAGCTCGCCGCGGCGGGGCTCGCCGCCAGACAATCGCCCGAGGCCGATGACCATCTCGCCAGTCTCCGGCAATCCTACGAGCCCTACGTCAGCGGGCTCGCGCGAAGGCTGATGATGCCCCTGCCGCCCTGGTGGCACGGTCACGTGGTCCACGACAACTGGCAGACAGGTCCCAAAGGCCGCGGGGAAGCGCATCTCTGATGCGCGCTCATTGGTGCCGGCGCCTGCTCGCCTAGCGGGACGATTGGTAGCCGATCGCTCGTTCGACCTGCGCGACCAGCGGCTGGGATTCACCCACAATCGCCTCTCGTTCCTGTTGGCCGACCGGTACGATGATCATCCCGTCGGGTCCCACACGATTCATGAACACCAGGGCGC
>JBPYEE010000780.1:0-12948 GCA_051985095.1 Vicinamibacterales bacterium
CCGGCAATGCACGGATGACGGCACGTACCGCCTGACCATCACCTTCCGGCGGGGGACGGATCTGAACCTCGCCCAGGTGCTGGTGCAAAACCGCGTCAGTCTGGCCCTACCGAGACTCCCTGAAGCCGTCCAGCGGGTCGGCCTCACCGTCACCAGGCAAAGGACTCGTTGACCGGTTGAACCGCACGACAGTGGGCCGCACGGCGATCTGGCGAGATGCGGGGCAGTTTTTTCCCCGGCTCCTGGCCGGGCCGGCGGGTCCAGAGCGTCCGGAGAAAAAAGGGTCTGACCCCTGAGGAAGGGGTCTGACCCCTTTTTCTCCGAACGCTCTCAGGAAGGCGACTCGGCGTCGTATTTGATGCAAACCGTCTTGGGCTCGGTGAAGAAGCGCAGGGCCTCGTCGCCCCCCTCACGGCCCACGCCGCTTTGCTTGACGCCGCCGAACGGCGTCCGCAGGTCGCGCAGCAGCCAGCAGTTCACCCACACCGTGCCGCACTCCAGCCGCTCCGCGACTCGGTGCGCCCGGTTCAGGTCGCGCGTCCACAGCGAAGCCGACAAGCCGAATGGGGCCGCGTTGGCGTAGCGCACCACCTCCTCCTCGGTGCGGAACGGCGTGATCGTCACCACCGGGCCGAAAATCTCCTCCTGGTTGACGCGGGCAGCCCGAATTACACACGCAACGGCCTCGACGGCGGCATGGACGAGATCCTGAGAAGGGGGTATGCCACGGCCGGAACCGACACTGGACACAAGACAGGCGATGCGTGGTGGGCAGTGGGCCATCCTGAGAGGGCGATCGATTATCTATATCGCGCCAAACACCTCACGACGGTAGCGGCCAAAGGCATCATCACCGCCTACTACGGAAGGCCTGCGAGCTATTCCTATTTTAGTTCGTGCTCGAACGGAGGGCGGCAGGGTCTGCTCGAAGCGCAGCGGTACCCTGAGGATTACGACGGGCTCATCATCGGCGCGCCGTGGAACTTCCAATCGCACTCAAACGCTGGTTTCGTCTGGGATGCGCAAGCTCTGAACGCTCCTGACGCCGCGATCCCTGCCGCTATGCTCCAGGTTGTGAACGCGGCCGCGCTGTCCGCGTGTGATAAGAATGACGGTCTGGTCGATGGTGTCATCGCGAATCCACGCGAGTGTCATTTTGACCCGTCGGTGCTGGCGTGCCGAGGCGGCGACACGGACAAGTGCCTGACCCTTCAGCAGATCGCGGCGCTCAAGAGAATCTACGCCGGGCCGAGCAATCCTCGAACAGGCGAGCAGATCTTTCCGGGTTTTGCTGTGGGCTCGGAGGCGGCCTGGACGGGATTGGTCGATAACCTGAACGCGACGGGTCTGCCGAATGGCTACTTCGCGAACCTGACCTTCGAGAACGCGAACTGGGACTTCCGCACGTTCGATTTCGACACGGACATGAATACGGCCGACATAAAAGTCGGCACACTGGGCAACGCGACGGCGCTTGACTACTCCGCTGCGGTCCGGCGCGGCGTAAAGATCATTCAGTATCATGGCTGGAGCGATCAGACGCTTCAGCCGGCGTACAGTCCGATGTATTACGACCAGGTGGCGGCGGCCAACGGGGGGGTCGAGAGGACGCAGGAGTTCTATCGTCTTTTCATGGTGCCGGGTATGACGCATTGCTACAGCGGCGACGGCGCGTCGAACTTCGGCGGTGTCGGCATGCAAATCCCACCCGTGCGTGATGCTACGCACGATGTGCAGACCGCGCTTGAGATCTGGGTGGAACGCGGCACCCCGCCTACACAGTTGACTGGGACGAAGTACACGGACAGCAGGCCGGACACTCGGACAGTCCAGTTCACTCGGCCTGTGTGCCTGTATCCGGCGACGCCGCGCTACAGGCAGACCGGTGACCCTAATGACGCCGTGAACTTCACCTGCATGAAATAAAGTGCGGCCGTGTGCGGCCACCGGAAACCGCCGGACTCGCGTAAGTCTCGCCGCAGGTCCTCCTGATGCACCCAATGACCGCGAAGTCCGACCCAACTGATGCCACGGGCGCCACTCCGTAGAGGACCGGCAAAAAGCATACAGCCCGCGGCCGCGTCGTTGAAGGTGGTATGGTCCGACTCATAGCTACCGAAGATCTCACCGAGAAGGGAACCTGCCGTAGCGGGCGCGCGCAGCAACGAAGCGATAAAGGCTACGTTCCGCACGACGACTCCCTCCGAGCGAAACGGCCGTGTCGACTGTCGGCTATCTCGGTCCCTGCGTGCGCGTCAAAAGTCGTTGCCCGACGACGCATCTCGCTAGGGTGTTGTGATCGCGTCGAGCACCTTCTTGAACCCTTCGGCCGACTTTGCGCTCCACCGCCAGACGATGACGATGTCGTGACCCGGATCGACGAAGATGATGTTGCCGCCAGCGCCGCGTGCCTCGAAGATGTTCGTCGGCGAGCCAGACCACTCTTTGCCGGTCGTGTTCAGCCACCACAGGAATCCGTAATCGGGCCCGTGCGCGCTCGGCGTCGTCGCCATCCCTACGTACTGCTCGGAGATGATCTGCTGATCACGCCATTTGCCGCGCTGCAGCCACAACAAACCGAAGCGCGCCATGTCATATGTGCTGATCCAGACGCCACCGCCCCATCGAGTGCCTCCACTTACCGACGCCATCCGCTTGCCGTCGAGTGTGACGTAGGAGTTCGCATACGGCACCCACTTCCATGTCGTGGATGCGCCGATCGGATTCATCACCTCGTCCCGAAACACGTCGGGAACCTGCTTCTTGAATAATTCGAGCAGCGAGAGCGAGAAGCGGTTGATGCGTACGTCGTTGTACTCGTAGTGTGCGCCCGGGGGCTCGATCGGGCGCGGCTTCATCTCGCCGCCGCCAAACGCCTCGTGGCCGATGAAATTCGCGTTTTTGCCCCACATCTCGCCTTCCCACTCCGATTCCTGCTGCAGGTGGCTGCGCCATGTGACCAGTCGGTTGTGCGGCGTATCGTACCCGCCGTCCTTGATCCGATTGACGACCGGATCATCGAGGTTCGGGATTAGGTGTCGATCGTACGCGAGTCCGGCGACCGTCGAGAGCATGCTCTTCGCCACGCTGTAAGTCGGATCGGGTCGCATCGTGTCGCCGAACTCTCCGACGATGTAGCCGTGCCGGATAATGAGCGCGTTCGTTGCCGCGCGCTCGGTCGGCACCGATCCGAGCAGCTTGCCGAAGATGATTTCCTGATCCGAGAAATCACGCGCCTGCGTGTTCTCGTGCGACTTCATGAACTCGATCGCCTCATTGAACTTGGCGGAATCCATGCCGACGTCGGCAGGGTTCTTGTGCGTCCACTCGCCCCTCGGTGGGAAATACGGTTTGTTCGCTGGAGCCGCGACGACCCACCACGACGCCACTGCGATAACAAGGCCTATCGTCGCCAGGCGACTGATCGTTACACGCATCGTCATCGTTGGACTCCTTTGTGGCGGCCAGTCTACACCGCGACGCTTCCGGAGTGACCGTTTGTTGCAAGAATCCTGTCCGCGTCCAAACTCGACGGCGGAGGTGACCTCGGCCCGGTGGGTTTCAGCCCACGCCTCGACGAGCCGCTGCCGCGCTTCCGGCGGGCTTCCGCCAAGACACTCAACCGTCTCGACGGCGAACATGGCGGCGTGCTCCTAACAGTCGGCGTCGAAAATGACGCAGACATTGCTGGCCGCCAGTCTCGACGAACCTCGGATGACAATCCCGAAGAATCGTGAGAGTTCAGGCACGTCCGGTACAGTAACATCGTCCGGCTGAGCAAACTCGATCATGACGTGACCGCCATACGCCGAACGCGGCAACCACCGAGGATGCGGCGGCCTCGACTGATGCGCCGCAAAAAGCGCGAAAATCGCCCAGGCAGATTACTTGCGAATCACAGGTGCTGAGACCAAGAACAACATGTAGAGCCGCTCCGCATCGCTTCCGGGCCATTCGATCTTTCGGAGTGCCGCGAGAAGTTGGGTGGAAACGCTACCGTTGACGAGGCATTCACCATCTTTCTCGGTGGCTCCCTGCGGTCCGACCTTAATCGTCGCGGAACCGAAACGATGGCGGTCGCCAAGCAAAGGAAGCACCCGAGTCGCAATATTGCGGACGAACGCTTCGGACGCCATCGTTGAGCCACCGGTAGCGTCTCCTCGTATTGCGACCGGCCCGAGATAAAACGCTTCGTCGTCGACGTCCACACGATGATAAGGAGTGGACAAACCGTCGCGAACCCTGGGAGCGCCATCGGCTCCGAGCCAACGTGCAACCGCGTAACCAATAGGAGCCGCGTATCGGACGCTCCAAGCAGTTGCTGTCTTGGCCCACGCCCCTTCGGCCGTCTGATCAACTTCGACCACTCCTGTCAGGAACGCAGGGACCGGCGCACCGTCAATGGTGATCCCAAAAGCGGCTGCCAGGAAATGCTGCCCCCCTTGCTGTCCCCTGTTCTCCACCCGTGCATGCAGATCGATCTGTCGATCGACGACCGACAAGTTTCCGCCCTTTCGCACCACCTGCAGATCCATTGAATGAAAGACCTTAGCGAGTCGGCTGGCACCACGATCCACCAACCAAGCGGCATCCGGGTCGTTTTCGGTGTGTGCCCTGGAACAGGATGCGTGACAGCAGCTTATTGCCACAAGTGCGATCGCTGGACCCGTCCACCGTTTGATCACGCAGCAGCACAACAGTCGGGCAAACCCGTCAAGGATGCGCGTCGCGGGCCATCGCATTACTCGTTGCCTCCTCTGAACCGCTCCGAAGGACTCCATCGCCGATCCGGATCGCCGATCCGGGCAGCACCGACTCGATGGAGGAGCATAATCGCTGGCCACTAGTCAACCGAAACGCTCGTTTCGGACACGTTCACTTGCGAGCCACCGGCTGCCGGTGCCATCGCAGCATCGGTCCGGTGTGACGATCGTCGCGAGGTCACGCGAGGCCTCCCGACCCGACCGGTGGGCCAGCATGGCGAGTCGCCGGTCGTCATCGGTCAATCGCAGGCGCCCACTGACCTGTTGGCGGAGCAGGCGATTCCATTCGTTCAGATAGGCGAGCGCCTCCCGCTCGCGGCGATCGACCAGCCGATGAGCGCGAGGAGCAGCAACCGAAAAGGAGACGTCGATCACGAGCGGAGGCTTATATCATGGACGCAGCAAAAATGACGGCCATCCTGTCGATCCGGCGCGGGGACATCACGAGGAAGACAAGTTGCAAGATACGTTGCAACGCAACGTAAAAGACAGACGGGAGCAGTGCACCTCGGCGACGGAAGGGCCGCTTGATACATATCGAATTACTGCACCCCACAGCCTCCGCAGAATCAACGAGTGGTTCGTTCGACCGCGTGAATGGTCATCGTCCCCGGCATCGATTCGACCGACGCTGACGACACGCACGGAATCCTTTTTGAGAGACCAGGCAAATCGTTGGTCACAGGGAGTCCTTTTGTGCCGTGGCGAACGTATGTGGTCTCGTCGCGGCGGATGTGTCGCTGGCGGCGAGCGGACCGCCGAACCGAATGACAGGCGAGCTGCACCCGCGCATCTTGACCGCCGAGCAGATCACGCTGCTTGACCGCGTGATGTGAGCGGTGCACACTCTCGTCGTCAGGAGCCAACGATGCGTCACGCCCTTGTCACTCTCTTCATCGTCGTGTTCGTCAGTACCATTGCCCACGCGCAGCGCCGTGGCGGCGCGCCCGCGGCACCGTCCGACGGCGGAGCAAACGGATTGGGCGCGCTGCACTTCCGGCCGCTGGGTCCCGAAGGCAATCGCGTGGCGTCCATCACGGGTGTCCCCGGCGATCCGATGATCGTATACATCGGCGCGGCCGACGGCGGCATCTGGAAGACGGTGGACGCGGGCATCACGTGGCAACCGATATTTGACGACAAGGACGTCTCCGCCGTCGGTGCGCTCGCCGTCGCGCCTTCCGCGCACGAGACGGTGTGGGCCGGCACCGGCGAACCCTGGCTGATTCGTCCCTACTACACCCTCGGCGACGGCGTGTACAAGTCCACCGACGCGGGACGCACGTGGCGGCACATGGGCCTGGACGCGACGGGACACGTCGCGCGGATCCTGATCGATTCGGCCAACGCGAACAGTGTGTACGTGTGCGCGATCGGCCAGACGTTTCGCGCGCAGGCCGAGCGGGGAGTGTTCCACACGACCGACGGCGGCACGACCTGGCAGCACGTCCTTGCGGTCGACGAGAACACAGGCTGCTCGGATCTCGCGATGGATCCGCGCGATTCCAAGACGCTCTACGCCGGCATGTGGCAGCTCATCGTTCACCGCTCCGACCTGCACAGCGGCGGTCCGGGCAGCGGCGTCTACGTCACGCACGACGGCGGCGCGACGTGGAGCAAGATCACCGGGCACGGGCTGCCTGAGGCGGACCACGAGCTCGGCAAAACAGCAGTCGCCGTCGCGCCGGGCAACCCGAATCGCGTATACGCGCTCGTGCAGGACGCACCGGCGCCGGGGCTCTACCGTTCGAACGATCGCGGCGCGACCTGGCAGCTCGTCAACCAATCGCACATGCCCGCCGAGCGCGCGAGCTACTACACGCGGATGGCCGTCTCGCCCGACGACGAGAATCTGCTCTACTTCCCGGCGGTCGCGTTTACGATGTCGCGCGACGGCGGGACGACGGTATTCCAAGCGGGCGGCGGCGGAGCCGGTGGCGGCCGTGGAACGGGCGGCGGCGGGCGCGGCGCCGCAGCAGCCGAAGGCGGTCCGACGATTGCCGCTCCCGGCGGCGACAATCACGACGTCTGGATCGATCCGACGAACGCCAACCGCGTGCTGGTCGCCAACGACGCCGGCGTCGCGATCAGCGACAACCGCGCCGCGTCCTATCGACATTTCCTGTTGCCGATCTCGCAGGTGTATCACGTCATGGCGGACAACGCCGTGCCGTACAACGTGATGGGCAACATTCAGGACAAGTCGAGCTTCCGCGGACCCAACCGCGGCGGGGGCGGGCGCGGCGGCGGCATGGGTGTCGGCAACTGGATGGGCACGGGCGGCTGCGAGGATGCGTTTGCCGTGCCGGATCCGACAAACGAGGACGTGGTCTGGTCAGGCTGCGACAATGGACGCGTCGTCCGGATGGACTACAAGAATGGCATGGCGCGGGACGTCAGCGCGTGGCCGATCACGAGCTACGGCTGGGCGCCGGCCGATATGAAGTACCGGTGGGATTGGATCACGCCGATCGCGATCTCTCCGCACGATCACAATCGCGTGTACGTCGGCGCGCAAGTCGTGTTCATGACGACGAACGGCGGCCAAAGCTGGAGGGTGATCAGCCCTGATCTCACGACGAACGACAAGTCGCACCAGGGCAATTCAGGCGGCATCACGTCGGACAATCTCACGACCTTCGACGGCGCGACGCTCTACGCGATTGCCGAGTCGCCGGCAAAAGCCGGTGTGATCTGGACCGGAAGCACGGACGGTCAGGTGAACGTGACGCAGGACGGCGGGGCACACTGGACGAACGTCACGAAGAACATCCCGAACCTGAAGCCGTGGGGCACGGTGTGGAGCGTCGCACCGTCCAAGTTCGACGCGGGCATCGCGTACGTCGTCGAGAATCTGCAGCACGAGGGGATCTACGACGCGCTGGTCTACAAGACGGCGGATTACGGCGCCACGTGGAAGCTGATCTCGTCGGACGTGCCCAAAGGCGTCAACTCGAGCGCCCACATCATCGTCGAGGATCCCGTGCGAAAGGGGATGCTCTACCTCGGCACGGACAACGCGCTCTACATCACGTGGGACGACGGCGGCCACTGGACGCATCTGCGGAACGACTTACCGCCGGCACCCGTATACTGGATGCAAGTGCAGCCCACGTTCAACGACCTCGTCATCGGCACGCACGGGCGTGGTGTGTACATCCTCGACGATGTGACGCCGCTCAGAACGTGGGATGCGTCGCAGTCAACAGAATTTCATCTGTTCGCGCCGCGGCCCACATACCGGTTCCGCTCCACCGCTGACGCGCGCGAGAGCGAACCGGATGCGCACGTGGTCGGCGAAGGCGCGCCGTACGGCGCCGACATCAACTTCTCGCTCAAGTCGGCGACGACGGACGTCCACGTCTCGATTGCCGGGCCAAACAACACGACGATTCGCACGCTGAAGGTCGAGGGACACGCGGGGCTGAATCGGGTATGGTGGGACCTCCGGTACGACAGCGGTTCGACGATCACGATGCAAACACCGCCGCTGTACGAGCCGTGGGCGCCGGCCCGTCGACAGTACGCGGCGTACGGCACTCGCATTCCGCCCGCAGGACCGATCGTGCCGCCGGACACCTATACCGTACGGGTAAAAGCCGGAGCCACTGAGCAGACGACGCGGCTCACCGTGCTGCCGGATCCCAAGTCGCCGGGCACGCAGCAATCGATCGAGGCCCAGGTGGCGTTCTCACGCGAAGTGCTCGGAGAGATCGATGACGTGGCGCGCATGGGCAACGCGCTCGAGGCGATGCGCAAGCAGTCGCAGGATCTCATGGCGAAGCTCGCCGACGACGGGCACAAGACGGCAGTGCTGCCAGCGGTGAAGACGTTCGAATCGAACATGAGCGCCGTCGAAGCCAAAATGATCGATCTGCGGAACACCGGGCGAGGCGAGGACGCATTCCGTCAGCCCGTCCAGTTGTACGAGCGCATCAGCTGGATGATCGGCCAGATGGTGGGCACGCCGGGTGGCGGGTCCGGCGGTGGCGATCTCGGTCCGACGGACCAGCAGGTCGCCGTGAACAACGGATTCAAACAGGAGCTCGCGGCGCTTGCGGCGGCGTACAAACAGATCACGGACAAAGATGTGCCTGCGATAAACGCGCTGCTCAAACAGAATGGCGTCGCCGTGGTTATCGCACCTGGTTCGGGTGAGCCCTAGCAGCCCCGTAGTGCAGGTTGCATTTCCGACGAATTGACAATCGGCTTTTAAGAGTCGGTGAGGATGCCAGGCGGACATCCATTTCTGTTCCGCCGCTCGCTCCAACACGTCGAGAGGGTCTCGGGGCGGCTGAGATTCCCCGGCGATGACGACATCGCTGCCACTGGCCTGTTTCGCGTGGTTTTGGCGAGGCACATGATCAACTTACGAGTGAGATGCTCGAATTGGTCCGGGAAATGGCTCCTCAGGCTGGACTTGAACCACCTCCGGTTAACAGTTTGATGCAGGTTCTGTCTCTTGGCGGTTCTTCACTGGTTTAGCCACGCCTGATGCTTACAGTTCGCCCGTGTTCGGGCGCGAATTCTCATGCCTCTTCACTACCCGGCAACCGCTAGACTCTCCAGACGGTTCAGCGTGTCTGGGTAGTTCCGAACGAGCAGGATCAGCGCGGCGGCTTGATCATTCGGCTTACTCCGGCCCTGCTCCCATCGTTCGAGTGTTCGGGGGTTGACACCGATTCGGCGTGCAAATGCCGCACGGGACATGTGTAACTGTTCCCGTGTAGTCCGAATCACCCGTTCATCAACGGCCGGTAACCGGAGCGCCGGAACGCGGTGGGAGCGCAGCGTGATTCGCCCCTCGCGATGCGCTCGCATCGCGTGGACGCCCTCCATCAGCTCGCCGAATATGTTTCGCTTCTTCGATTTCCCCACTGCAGTCACTCTCGGCGGTTTCTCCTACGTCCGGCATCGCGCGCTTGCAGTTCCGCCTCCCTCGCGCGCGGCGGCCCTTGTCCGCGTCGCTCCTCGTGCCACCGGTTTTCTGAAACCGCCGGTGCCGGGCATTACAGCCCCGGCTTCCGGATTCGTAGCCGGGAACTGCTGCAGGGCCGTGTATTCGTCATCGCTGAGGTGCTGGTGACGTGTGAACGCGGGCGCCTCGACGAACGGCACTCGAGTTCAACTATACGCTAGATGCGTAGTCTGCGAAGTCGCGTCGAGATGATCGAATTCCCACACGCACGGGCCGGTCGCGGCTATGGGCCCGTTTTGACGACCCGCTGTGATCCGAACCACCGCTCGTTATTAGGCCAATGCCTTCGCAGCGCAATGCGCGGCTGACCGCGGCGATGCTTCTTGCACATCTGCTCGGCGAACCACGACGCGGGTGTCGCCGAGAGATCGTCATGAGCGCACCAAAGCGAGCCATCGCGGCCGGCCTGGCTGTCGCGCCCTCATCCCATCCATCGGCGCGTACACCACTAGCGCTTCGCAAGAGAGGTATCCGTGGTCCAGATCCCGGAACCGGGAACAGCGAGAGCGACGCGGTTCCTCGGCCAACTGTGACGACAAAAGACGGGAAGACTTATGCCGAAGACCTGTTGCCCTCGAAAGGCTCGCCACAAAACCCCATGACGTATGACGAACTCGAAAGGGAGTTCATGGGCCTCGCAACGAGAGTGATGCCGAAGGCTCAAGCTTCCATGATTGCCGCGACCATCAGAGAGCTGGAGAAGATAAAGGATCTGCGCAATCTGACTAACCTCTTGGTGAGCCCGTCTGGTCAAGCAGGACCCGCCTATGTCCGAGAGCTTGCCTCGTCGAAGCAATGACGCGCAACGCCAGCGTGTTTAGGGGGCGCTGATGGAGGACCGGGTGTGGATGAGCTACGAAGCATGTTTGACTGTAGAATGCGCGCCTATTCATTTTCGCCAACGACAGCCACGTTCGGCGAGTCTTTCGGGGAGACACGACAGTGCGCCGCTTATCGTATGATGCGAGCCATCACATCCGAGAGGTGGGACAGCCCGGCGTGCATTTCTGGCGCCTATGACCAACGGGCCGGACAACGGACCGGTTGACCAGTTCGCGGCTCTACTTCCTGGGGAGGCGGCCGCGCCAGTTCGGAAAGTCTGTCTCTATGGTGCGATCGCCGGGCGGATCGCGGCCGGCCGCCACATACTCCAGATCGGCGAACCGTGCGGCGCCCTGGTCGGCGAGGCCGCTCGCTCCGAACCGGCACACGTCCGGCCGCGGCCCACTCCGATTCTCCTCTGTCCCCGAGTTATTCGCCGCCTGTTCGGGCGCAGGGCGGAACTGGCCGAGGTCCTTCGCGCCCTCGACACCGGCGTTCCGATCGAGCTGAGCGGAGAATCCGGCATCGGCAAGACGGCCCTCCTCCGGCATCTCGCACATCATCCGAAGGCCGCTTCCTTCGACGATGGCGTGGTCTATGTGTCGGTACGTCATCGGTCGTCCGCCGATCTCCTGCAACTGATCTTCGAGGCCTTCTACGAGAGCGACGAGATCCGCAAGCCGACCGAGACTGAAACGAGGCGCGGCCTTCAGGGGAAGCGGGCACTCATCCTCCTCGATGACGTTCGGCTGCCGCCGCACGAACTGGACCAGGTGCTCGATATTGCCCCGGATTCGGCGTTCGTGATCGCCGCCCGCGAGCGGTGCAGTATGCGGGAGGTCCGCAGCGTCGCGCTCAAAGGCCTGCCGGCAGAGGACGGAATGTCGCTCTTGGAGCACGAGATCGAGCGTCCACTCGACACGTCCGAGCGATCCGCTGCAGCGACGCTGTGCGCCGTCCTTGACGGACATCCGTTCCGCATCGTGCAGGCTGCGGCGATCGTTCGCGAGCAGGGCATCTCGCTCGATGCGTGCGCCCGAACCATTAAGCCGCAGCGCTTCATTGCGGAGCTGATGGCGCCGATCGACGAGAAGCAGCGGCGTGCGCTGCTGGCGTTGAGTGCGCTGGCTGGCATCCCCCTGAGCGCTCGGCATGTCTCGGGTATCGCGGAGGTCACCGACATCGAGCCTTCGCTGATAATGCTCGCCCGCCGTGGCGTGGTTGTCAGCAGCCAGTCGCGGTTCGCGGCAGCCAGCGGCGTCGCAGACTATCTCCGTCGGACCGAGGATCTGAATCCGTGGATAAATCGCGCGGTCACGTACTTCACGGCGTGGGCGGAGCGCTACCGCCGCGACCCCGCCGTTCTGCTGGAGGAATCGGAAGCACTCCTGCAAGTCCAGCAGAACGCCGCCGACAACCGGCGCTGGGGCGAGGTCTTGCGAACCGGCAGCATCATCGAGGGCGCGCTCGTCGTAGGCTCGCGGTGGGGCGCATGGGCGATTGACCTCGAACGCTGTCTTGACGCCGCGAAGGCGATGGGGGATCGATTCGCCGAGGGGTGGGCGCTTCATGAAATCGGCACGCGACACCTCTGTGTCGGACAGCCGGACGCGGCGCGTGCGTGGTTGACTCAGGCGGTGAAGGTGCAGGAGGCGACGGGTGACACAGCCGCTGCCGCAGCCAGCCGACACAATCTGGAGTTCGTTCCGGCGCCGGTCGCGGTCGCCCCCCGCGCTCGCGCGACGGTCGATGTCGATTCGCTCGAGCTTCGACAGGTGTGTGAGCCTGCTCTTCTCAACGCGGACACGAAACGTGTCGGCGCTGTGTCGCTCACGGTGTTGGCGATTGCAATCTTGGGAGCGCTCGCCTATTGGGCGGAGGCCGCACGGCCATCCGGGACGTCCTTGAACGCCGCAGCGATCGGATCGTTGCTGCAGGGCGGTATCGGTGCGGCAAGGGCTGCCCTGACTGCCGGGCCGCAACCGTCACGAGCCGACGTCAGCGTCCTGGAGTTCTCGTCTTCTTCCGATCGCATCGGGCCGGGCGAGTCAGTGCGCCTCTGCTACGAGGTCGAGAACGGCATTCGTGTCCGAATCGATCCGGACATTGGTGAGGTTGTCGGTCTCCCGCGAGACTGCGTGTCGGCTATGCCGGCGGATACGACGACGTACCTCTTGACTGCGTACGGTGCGAGGGGTGACAACGAGCGCCAGACGGCGCGGGTCCTGGTGACGGTCGCCGAGTCGCTAATGTCAGATGCGCTGGTCGCGTCTTCGGCGGCGCCAGCCGAAGGCTCGGACAGGGCGAGCATCCGGATCTTCTCTCCGAGGCCTGGCTCGATCGTGACAACCGAGCCGACCAGACTCTGCTACGCTCTCAAAGATG
>JBPYEE010000781.1:0-5420 GCA_051985095.1 Vicinamibacterales bacterium
CTCACCGAGATCCTGATCGATGAGCTGGCCGATCGCGTGAAGATGGATCCCGTTGCGTTCCGTATCAAGAACGCGCCGCCGCTCGCGCCCAATGCGCAATGGATCAACTACTTTGAGGAGGGCGCGAAGCGGTTCGGGTGGGACCGGCGGCACGCGACGGGCGACCCGGCACCGGGGCCGATCAAAACGGGCATGGGCGTCTCCGCGCATCTATGGGGCGGTGCGGGACGCGGCTCCACGGCGCACGTCGACATTCACAACGACGGCAGCGTCGTCGTGAAATGCGGGACGCAGGATATCGGAACCGGCACGCGAACCCTCGTCGCGATGGTGGCGGCGGAAACCTTCGGGTTGCCGGTCAGCGGCGTGCGGCCCGAGATCGGCGACTCGATTGATCCCTTCAGCGGGGGATCCGGCGGGAGCACGACCGCAGCGTCGGTGACTCCGGCCATCCGCGTGACCTGTGTCGACGCGCTCGATCAACTCTTCGCCAGGGTCGCGCCGGCGCTTCGCACGACCCCCGACACTCTCGTGGCCGAGCGGGGACGGATCAGCGTGAAAGGCCGGCCTGAGGCCTCGATCGCCTGGGCCGACGCGTGCAAGCTCATCGGCACCGAACCGATCTCCGTGGACGGCAAGTGGCAGGAGGGCCTGTCAGGTGCCGGAACGAGCGGCGTGCAGTTTGCCGAGGTCGCCGTCGACATCGAGACCGGCATCGTGCGCGTCAAGCGCATCCTCGCCATGCAGGACTGCGGATTGATCGTCGACCGCCTGACGGCCGAGAGTCAGGTCTACGGCGGGGTCATCGCCGCGATCAACTTCGCGCTGTTCGAAGATCGCATTCTCGACCGCGAAACCGGCCAGATGGTCAACCCGAACATGGAGTGGTACCTGCTGGCGGGCATCTCCGACATCCCTCAGATTGACATCGTGTTGAAGAACATGCCGGAGCGGGGCGTCATCGGGATCGGCGAGCCCCCGACCGTCTCGACCGCGTCGGCGATCGCCAATGCCGTGCGGAATGCCACCGGGGTGACGCTCCGCAGCTTGCCGCTGCATCCGCACCGGGTGCTGGCGGCGATCGAGCAGGAACGCGCAGGAGGAACGAATTGAAAGCCTTCGCCTACGTCAACGCGACGAATGAGAAAGAGGCGGTCGCCGCGCTGAAGACCGACGGCATCGCGCTGCCGCTTGCGGGCGGGCAGGACCTCCTCGCCCGGATGAAGGACTATATCGATTCGCCTGACCGCGTGGTGAACGTGAAGAACGCGCTCGAGGCGACCGTCACACGCCTGCCCGGCGGTGGTCTGAAGATCGGCGCGGCGATGACGATCATCGACTTGTACGAACATCAGGAGGTCGCGCGCGCCTATCCGGCCATCACCGCCGCCGCCATCGAGATCGGCACGCCGCAGATTCGGCATCAGGGCACGGTCGGCGGCAACATCAACCAGCGGCCCCGCTGCTGGTATTTCCGCAACGAAGAGTTCGTCTGCTACAAAAAGGGCGGCTCGCGGTGCTTTGCGGTGAACGGCGAGAATCAATATCACGCGATCTTCGGCAACGACGGACCGAGTCACATCGTCCACCCGTCCAGCCTTGCCGTTCCGCTGGTGGCCTATGGCGCCAGCTTCCGCCTCGTCGGCCCGAGCGGGGAACGCGAAGTGGCGGCGGCCGATTTCTTCACGATGCCGACGCTGGCCAACGTGCTGAAAGAAAACGTTCTCGACGACGAAGAGCTGCTCACCCACGTGATCCTCCCGCCGGCGGGCAACGTGAAGAGCGGTCACTACGAAGTGCGTTACAAGGCATCCCATGACTGGCCGCTGGCGTTCGCCACGGTGGTGCTCGCGATGAACCGCACGACCATTGCCTCCGCCCGGGTCGTGCTGGGCGCGGTCGCGCCGGTGCCATGGCGATCGAAGCCGGCGGAAACCGCGCTCGTGGGCAAACCGCTCACCGAGGACACGGCGGCGCTCGCCGGTGAAGCCGCGGTGAGCGACGCCAGGCCGATGAGCGGCAACGCCTACAAGATTCAGATCACCAAGACCGCCGTCAAGCGCGCGATCATGCGCGCGGCGGGACTGAGGACGGTGTGAGGACGGTATGGATCACTTGACGTCGCCCAAGCTGACACCCGGCGTGCATTGCCTGAAACTGCGGCACAAGGGGATGTATGTGACGTCGAGTCCGTATCCCGAGGAGCTGACCTTCTACGACGCCTATGACGCGACCGCGTACTGGTGCGTCGAGACGCAGCGCGGCTTTGGTCCGGATGGTCAGCCGGTACGCCCCGATTTGTGCGCGGGCGGCAGGGCCTGCTGCCAGCACGTCACTGTGCATCCGCCAGCTTGAAGAGCATCGTGCCGAGCGCCGCGTAATCCAGATCGCCGCCGCCCGATGCGACGAGCGCGTTGACGAGCTGCGTCACGATCGCGGTGCCCGGCGCCGCGACGCCGTTGGCCATCGCCGCTTCGGCCGCGAGGCGGAGATCCTTCTGGTAGAGCCGCGCCCGGAATCCCGGCTTGTAATTGCCCGTCAACATCCGCTCGCCGTGCACCTCCAGGACGCGGCTGGCGGCGAATCCGCCGAGCAGCGCCTCTCGGACGCGGGCCGCGTCAACGCCCGCCTTCTTCGCCAGCGCCAGCGCTTCGCTGACGCCCGCGAGCGCCCCGCCAATCGCCATCTGGTTGCAGATCTTGCAGATCTGCCCGGCGCCCGACCGTCCGATGTGAACGATGCGATCCCGGTTGCCCATCGCCTGGAGGACCGGAAGGGCGCGGGTGAACGCCGCCGCCTCGCCGCCGACCATGATCGAGAGCGAGGCGTTGATGGCACCGATCTCGCCGCCGCTCACCGGAGCGTCGAGCATCGACGCGCCCCGTTCGGCGACTTGCGCCGCCAGCCGCGCGGTGACCGCCGGCGAAATGCTGCTCATGTCGATCACGAGCGCGCCGCGTTGCAGCGTCGACAGCACTCCGTCGGGACCGGCGAGCACGAGCTCCACGTCCGGCGTATCGGGCACCATCGTGATGACGACCGTCGCCCGCCGCGCGACGTCTGCCGGCGAGGAGGCGGCCTGTGCACCCGCCGCCACGAGCTCGTCGACGGCGGCGCGGGAGCGGTTGTGCACGATCAGCGAAAACCCACCCTTGATGAGGTTCTTCGCCATCGGCTTGCCCATCACGCCGAGCCCGATGAATCCAATTGTTTCAGCCATACAGGGCTATAATCCTACTGCGAGGATCCTGTTATGAAACGAGCCATCATCGTTGCCTCGTTCGTGAGCCTGGCGGCGGCCCCGCTCCTCGCGGGTGGCAACGGGACCGTGACCGGTGCCTACGTCGAAGCCCGGACGGCCGAAGTGTTCACCGGCGGCTGCATCATGAACAGCGAAGCCGAGACGATGGGCCGGCAGGCCGTGTTGGCCTGGAAGGTCGACCGGGGATCCTTCAACGGCGTCTCGCTCGACGGCCTGTCGGTCGTGGCGGCGCTCGCCGGTGATCGCAACCTCGGGATGCCCGAGATGGGGGGCGAGAAGCCGGATGTGAAATCGGCCGTGTTCGTCGACCAGCGCGCCAATCGGGCGCAGCAACTCGCGCTCGTCGCGATGATCGACGAGCTGTCGCACGGCGTGGTCGGGACGATCGTGCAGGTCACGCCCGCGCCCATTTCGTTTGCGGATCATGGCAGCGAGATTGCGGTGACGGCTCCGAATGTGGCGCTCGAAGTCAACAAGCACCTGACGCACGATCCGACCTGCGGTGCCCAGCAGTGGTTCCATCCGCTCGCGTCGGTCCGCGAGGCGACCATTGGCGTCGCCGATCAGCACCTCTTTACCGGATCCTCGCTCGGCACGAAGTGGAGCGATCCGAACAAGCGGTCCGCGTTCTTCGGGACGTTCGCCTACTGAGCGGGCCTGGCCGGCCCGCCCGACGTTGCAGCTCACCGACAAGGCCGCCCTCATTACCGGCGGCAAGCGCATCGGCGCCGCGGTCGCACGCGCCCTCGCGGCACGCGGAGTGGACGTCGCGCTGGCCTACGCGCGGTCGCGCGCAGACGCCGACGAGACCGCCGCTGCCGTGCGTGCAATCGGCCGCCGCTCTGAAGTGATTCACGCCGACCTGTCGCAGCCCCCCGCGTGCGACGCGCTGGTGCGGTCGACGGTCGACGCCCTCGGCCGGCTGGACATCCTGATCAACATGGCGTCGGCGTACGTCAAGCAACCGTTCGACGATCTGACGGCGGCCCAGTGGAACGACGTCATCGACGTCGACCTGCGCGCGGCGTTTCTCTGCGCGCACGCGGCCGTCCCGCACATGCGACAGCGGGGTGGCGGGCGCATCATCAGCTTCAGCGATTGGGTGGCGCGCAGCGGGCGTCCGCGCTACGACGGCTTTCTGCCGTATTACGTCGCGAAAAGCGGCGTCATCGCGCTGACCGAGGCGCTCGCCCTCGAGCTCGCACAGGACAACATTCTCGTCAACGCCATCGCGCCCGGGCCGATCCTGCCGCCGCCGCAGACCACCGACGAGGAAGCGCGGGCCGTCGAGCAGGCGACCCCGCTCGGGCGCTGGGGCGGCGTCGGCGAGATCGTGACCGTCGTGCTGGCACTGCTCGACAGCGATTTCATCACAGGCGAAACCATCCGTGTGGATGGCGGCCGACACCTGAAGTAGCGCACGCGCGCAGGTTCCGCCGCCCGCGCCGGGTACCGCGCCGCCGCCTCGGCGTGACAGTCTGCGACCTCAGAGGCGACCGGGCGACGCGCTGGACGCGTGCGGTCCTGGGAGGGCGGACGGGAATCGCCGGGAACCTGCAGCGGCCGGAGCCGGCGTCGACCCGCTCGCCGTCAGCGGCGTGGACCGGACGAAAGCCGGGGGCTCGCGCCGAGCGCCTGATGCATGGAGGCGAGCGCGGCGGTCAGCTCGCGCGGCTCGCGCGCGAAGCAGAAGCGCACATAGCCTTCGCCCGCGGCGCCGAAATCGACGCCCGGCACACAGCCAAGCCTGGCGTTCTTGATCAGGTATTCGGCCATCTGCCACGAAAGGGAGGGCGATCCCGGGCCCGCAGCGGTCCTCCAGTCGGGATCGATCCGCATGAAGGCATAGAACGCCCCCGCCGGTGGCCTGCCGGTGAACACATCACCGGACGCGTCGCCGATGCGGCTGTAGAAGAGATCGCGCCGCGTGCAGAGTTCGGCGCGGAACCGTCCGACATACTCCTGCGACCCCTCGAGCGCGCCCACGCCACCCCACTGGACCACCGACGAGATGTTGCTCGCCGTGTGGAACAGCACCTTCTTCGCGCGGTCGCGGAGGGCCGCGTCCTTGATGGCCGTGTAGCCGAGGCGCAGGCCCGTCATCGCGTACGACTTGCTGAACGTGTAGAGGGGAATCGTCCGCTCGTACATCCCCGGC
>JBPYEE010000782.1:0-9101 GCA_051985095.1 Vicinamibacterales bacterium
GCCCGAGATCACCGATGTCGCGAGCGACGCCGAAGAGATCGGCGCGGTCACACACGTGGAGATCGATCGCGACAGCGCTTCGCGGCTCGGCGTGAGCACACAAGCGATCGACGACACGCTGTACGACGCGTTCGGTCAACGGTTCGTCTCGACGATGTTCACACAGCTGAACCAGTACCACGTCGTGCTCGAAACCGAGCCGCGTTTCTGGGATAACCCCGACGGCCTCCGGTCGGTGTACGTCAAGGGGACGAACGGCGCGGAAATTCCGCTCAGCGCGATCACCCGGTACGCGCCCAACACGGGCGCGCTGCAGGTGAACCACCAGGGCCAGTTTCCATCGGTCACGATCTCGTTCAACCTGCCGCCCGACGTCGCCCTCGGCACGGCCGTCACGGCAATCGAGGCGGCCGAACACGATATCGGCCTGCCCCCAGGTATCCGCGGCAGCTTCGCGGGGACGGCCCAGGCCTACCAGGACTCGCTCGCCAGCGAACCCATCCTGATCGCGGCCGCGCTTGTCACCGTGTACATCGTCCTCGGAGTCCTGTACGAGAGCTGCATTCACCCCATCACCATTCTGTCGACGCTCCCGTCGGCGGGTGTCGGCGCCCTGCTGGCCTTGATGGCGTTTCACACAGAGCTGTCTGTGATCGCGCTCATCGGGATCATCCTGCTCGTGGGCATCGTGAAAAAGAACGCGATTATGATGATCGACTTTGCTCTCGAAGCTGAGCGCCGCGACGGCAAGACGCCGCAGGAGGCCATCTATCACGCCTGCCTTCTGCGCTTCCGCCCGATCACGATGACGACGATGGCCGCGATGCTCGGCGGGACGCCCCTGGCGATTGGATTCGGGATGGGCGCCGAGCTGCGTCGACCGCTCGGCATTGCCATCGTCGGCGGCCTTCTGTTCAGTCAGCTGCTGACCCTCTTCACCACGCCGGTCGTGTACCTCTACCTCGATCGTGTGCGGATCGCGTGGCGAGCGTTCCGAGCGTCTCGCAGGCGGCGACCCACTACCTTGTCCTCGGCCCCGGCATGAAACGCGCAGACGCCATCGGCGCAGGGCGGGTCGCTCTCCACGTGCTCCAGTGCGCGATGGTACTGGTCGCGGTGATGGCGGTGCCCTCCGCCGCGGCGGGTCAGCCGGCGGAGGGATCGTCCGGACAGTCGGCGGAGGGATCCTCCGAACAGCGTGAGACCCCCAAGGAGCAACCGCCACCTCCAACCTCTGACGATCGCCTGTTCTGGACGCTCCCGAACTTTCTCACTGTCGAGAACGCGGACCACAGCCGGCCGCTCACCCGCCGCGAGAAGTACGACGTCGTGTTTCGAACAACCTTCGATTACGTCGAGTTCGCCTGGTACGGTGTGCTCTCCGCCATCAATCAAGCCGAAAATGATGAGCCCACCGAAGGCCGCGGGCTGTCCGGGTACGCGAAGCGGTTCGGGACCGCGTTTGCCGACGGTTCCATCGATAACTTCATGGTGGGGGCGGTATTCCCGGCGATGCTCAAACAGGATCCGCGTTACTTCCAGCTCGGAGAAGGGTCGGCGTGGCACCGAATGAGCTACGCGGTCAGCCGGCTCGCGGTCACCCGAGGCGACAGCGGACATTCGCAGGTGAACCTCTCCGAGCTCCTCGGAACGGCCGCGACGGCCGGGTTGGCCAACGCCTACCGCCCCTCCGTAGACCGGAACATGAAGACCGTTGCCAGCGTGTGGTTGTCGCAGATCGCGTACGACGGGCTGTCGCTCACGCTCAAAGAGTTCTGGCCGGACATCCGACGCAAGATCAGCCACCACTGAGACGTCACGGTCGATTTGTCCCCGCCGGCCCGATCGACCGCACCGCGACGGCCACGCTTCCCGGGTGACCTCGATCCGCGCTCGTGATCCCGGGGAGTCCGGGGAAACCCCTGCCACCGGCTCATCTATCGAGCGCTCGATCGACGGCTGGCGACCCGCACACTTTTGAGGAAGGATCGCCCTGATCATCGCACCCTGATGAACGCAGTAGAAGGAGGACGTCATGCACCAGCGAGGCTCGGATCGTCGTCAATTCCTGCAGCGGGTCGTCCTGGGGTCGGGCGCGCTCGCCCTGGGACAGTCGTCGCACGCGGCCGCGGACGACAAATTCCTGACCTCCGCCAAACTCGGGGAGTTCGCGTTGTACTACGAAGTTCACGGACAGGGTCCCAGTGTGGTGTTCGCTCACGGCGCTGGCGGCACGCATATGAGCTGGTGGCAACAGATCCCGACGATTTCGCAGCAGTACCGCTGCATCACGATTGATCATCGGACGTTTGGCTTCTCTCGCGACGTGAAGGGCGGCCCGGGACGGCAGGCGTTTGTGGGCGACTTGAAAGGTCTGCTGGACCATCTGGGCATCCAGAGGACCGCGCTCGTCGGACAGTCGATGGGCGGCACGACGGTGCTCGGGTTTGCCTCGGCGTATCCGGAAAGGGTCAGCGCCCTCATCATGTCCGACACGACGGGTGGCTACAGTGATCAGGAGCTGGCCGATCTCCGTCGGAAGCTGCCGCAGAATCCACGCAGCACCGCAACGGCGTTCGCGCCCGACTTCGGGACGCGCGATCCCAATCGAGCGTTCCTCTACCGCGAGATCAGCGCCATCACGGAGGCCTATAACGGCCCGGCGCCCGCCGCGAATCCATCGACGTCGGCCCCGCCCGCCACCGACATTCGCCCGGTCCTGGCGAAAAGGATACCCACCCTCTTCATCGTCGGCGAAGAGGATCAGCTGATTCCGCCGCCGATCATCGACGCGATGCACAAGAAGATGCCGGGCTCGCAACTCGCGAAGGTGCCAGGCGCCGGCCATTCGGTGTACTTCGAGAGGCCAGACGAGTACAACCGAATCGTGCTCGACTTCCTTCGTCAGCACGTCTCGGCCTGAGCCCGCTGCGCCGGCCAGGGCGACCCCGTTCAAGTGTGCGAATGCCACACCGGCGGTGGGGACCAGTGTGGGAGCGGCGCGACGGCGAGAGGTGTCCTCTCGCCGCCACACCGCGCCGTGACATCAGGACAGCCGCAAACCGTGAAGGTGATAGAAGAGCGCGCGAAATCACGCTGTCCCCCCTGGTACGCGCGTTGCTCGGCGTGCGATGCCAGCCTGCCCGATCAGGAAAGTCGTGTGAAGACGTCTATCCGCTTGCTCGGCATGCTCGTCCTCTGTTGCGTCAGCGGCTGTGGACGTGAGGTCGACGTCATCTCTTCGACCACGTCCCCGACGTCTGCGCCGACCGCGACCGCGCCGGCCGTGCAGCCGGCCGCACCCACACCGACGCACGTCAATGGACAGGTGTCGAGCGTCGCTGGCGCGTGTCCGACACTCCGCTTTACGGTCTCAGGTACGGCGATCACGACGGCCCAGGCCACCGACGTCGACGGCGGGTGTGGGGCCATCATCAACGGGGCGACCGTCTCAGTGCGAGGGACGTTACAGTCGGACGGCTCAGTCGCTGCAGCGCGCGTCACGGTCCAGCCGATCGAGCTCGCCGACTCGATCAGTTCGCTGCGCGGGTCCTGCCCCGCGCTGATGTTCAGTCTCTCGGGCACAGAAGTGACCACTGACGCCTCGACGCGTTTCACGGAACTGCGGTGCCCGCAGCTGACGAACGGCACCACGGTGACGGTCCAGGGCTACCGCCAGAGCGACGGTTCCGTCAAGGCGACGTCGGTCGAGTCTCGCGGTCCTGGTCAACCGTGAAAAGTGAGCGGCTCATTCGCGTCCTTACTGATAATGGGCCGCCCGAACCGCCTCACGCCGCGATCGACCGTTGCAATTCCCGCGGCTGCGCATTTCGATAGACCCGCACGGTCATCGACGCCTCCGTGTTCCAGACGCCGCTCACTGTCGTGAGCGGCTGGGCGACCGTCAGCAGCGTCTGGCGCTGGCGGATCGGTTGAACGGAGTCGCGGTCTCCAGCCGCAGCCGGGGTCGGAGACGCCTGCGCCCGAGGAAGCCCCGAGGACGGGTGTCCGGGCCGTAAGTTGGTCAGGATGGACGTGCCCGCCAGGCCCGTGGGCGACCGTGGCGATCGCCACCACCGCGGCGACGCTGCACCGTCATCGCGGATCGATCATCGCACTCATCAAGGAACCCTTGGTCGGCTGGCCGACGGTCGGTACAGGTCAGTTCCTTCCGCAGTTCGTTTCTTTACGCAACCCGGCTATGGGCTCCTGAGAACGCCCAGCTCTCATGCCCGGCGATTGAAGCGAAACCGCGTGGAATTGGCTGGCGGGTCCATGTTGGACTCGCGCGGCGGTTTTGGCGCGACCGCGTGATGGATCGCGCCGACTCCTTTGAGCTGCTGCGGGCGCTATTCCGTGCGCAACGCCGTCATCGGATCGACCCGCGACGCGGTTCGCGCGGGCAAATAGCCTGCGAGCAGAGACACGGCGATCAGAACGACGGAAGACACTGTTATCGTCACGGGATCGGTTGGCGCGAGATTGAACAGGAGGTTCGAGACGAAACGTCCGGCGCCCAGAGCCCCGGCAGTTCCGATCACGACGCCGATGACGACCAGTGCCAGCGACTCGCGCATGATCATCATGACGACGGCCGCCCGTTCCGCACCGAGCGCCATGCGGAGACCGATCTCGTGCGTCCGACGCGCGACGCTGTACGACATCAGACCGAACAGGCCCACTGACGCGATGAGGAGCGCCAGGCCGCCGAATAGCGCGTACGCCTGCGCGAAGACTCGCTCCTGCGCGAAGCGCTGCTCGATCTGCTCGGTCTGCGTCGAGATCTTCAGAATCGGAATATTCGGATCGATGCGGCGCATCGCTTCGCGGACTCCGGAGACGAGTTGTGAGGGATCGGCGGCCGTGCGGAATTCGAAGGTCATGTTGCCCTGCCGCGCCTGCGAGTACGGCAGGTACATCGTCGGCGGCGCGGCGTCGCGCACGCTGTTGTATTTGATGTCCTTCACGATGCCGATGATCTCGAAATCGCCTGTCGTCTCGAACGACAGGCCGAAACGCTTCCCCACCGGGCTTTCGTTCGCGAAGTACTTGCGCGTGGCCGCGTCGTTAATGACCGCCACCTTCGCCGACTGGTCCGTGTCGCGGCCGGTGATTGATCGGCCCGCGACGAGGCGGATACCCATGGCGTCGAAGAAATTCGGCGCGACGAGCATACGATTGATCGTGTTGCGATCGGTCGGCTTGGCGCGCCCCTGTATGTAGATGCCCGTGCGGCTCACGTTGCCCGTCAGCAGCGCCGGCGACGATGCGGTCACGGCTCGGACGCCGGGCACGTGGGGCAGTTCGTCGAGAAGCTGCTTGAACAGATTCAGGATCCGCGGCTGCTCGTATCGATTCAACGAGAGGTTGACCGGCACCAGGAGGATGTTGTCCGTCTCGAAGCCAACGTCGACGTGCTGGAGATTTCTGACGGTCCTGAGGAACAGCCCGGTGCCAACGAGGAGCACCAGCGAGATCGCAACCTGCGCGACGACGAGCGTTTTGCCGAGGCGCGAACGTCCGCCGCTCGCCGTGTGTCCGCCTTCCTTGATCGTCGAGCCGACGTTCACCCGCGACGACCGCAGCGCCGGCGCGATGCCGAACAGGATGCCGGTCGCTATCGTCAGGCCGCCCACGAAACCGAGGATGCGCCAGTCGATCGGCGTCGCGGTCGCGAGATTGGCCGGCAGCAGCTGCCGGCCCCAGGACGCGACAAGCGCGCCGAGCACCGCGCCGAACGCCGCGAGCAGCATGCTCTCGGTCAGCAGCTGGCGGATCAAACGTGCCGGTGTCGCGCCCAGCGAGAGGCGCACCGAAATCTCGCGTTGCCGCGCCGTCGCGCGCGAGAGCAGCAGGTTCGCGACGTTGGCGCACACGATCAACAGCACCAGCGCGACGACGACGCCGAGCAGGGCGATCGAGCGATGCACGTCGTCGCTGACGTCGTAGATGCCGCGCGCGGCGGACTGCACAATGAGACGAGGGACCTTCGTCCGGTTCTGATTGCGTGCTGCGCTTCGTTCCCCGGGCCCGAGCGATCCAAAGTAAGCCGACCATCCATTCCGAGCTTCGGACTGGAACGTTCCCTCGAAGTTCCCCTGGACCTGCTGCGGCGTGACGCCCTGCTTCGCGCGGCCCATCACCTGCAGCCACCACGTCGCCGGCTCCCGCAGGCGCGTCTCGAACAACGCGTCGACGGCAAGCGGAACGGTCACGTCGGTGGGAGCCGCGATGACCTGCTGCACACCCGTGAACTCGGGCGGGGTGACGCCCACGATGGTCGCGTTGACGCTGCCGACGCGCAGCGTTCTGCCAATAACGGTCGTGTCTCCGCCGAATCGCCGCAGCCAGAAGCCATGGCTGACGACCGCCACCGGCGGCGCGTTCACGCGATCGTCGTCGACCGTGAACAGGCGGCCGACCACCGCGTGAACCCCGAGAAGCTGAAAGTAATTGCCGGACGCGAGTAGCGCGGTCGCGACTTCAGTCTGACCGTCGATGCTGATCGCAATCTGGCTCGTCGGCGCGCACGCGATCAGATCGACGAGCGTCTTGTTTGTTGCGCGCAACTGTTGATAGATCGGATAGGGGAATGTTTCTTCGGTGTTCCGGCCGTCGATCTGATCGGTATAACCGTAACTGCTGAAGTTGTTGCCCATCTCGTTGTCGCCGGTCCAGCGGAACCGGACGAGCGATTCGGGATGGTCGACGGGAATCGTGCGCAGCAGCAGGCCGTCGATCGCAGTGAAGATCGCCGTGTTCGCTCCGATCCCGAGAGCCAGCATCAGCACGGCAACTGCCGTGAAGCTCGGCGCGTTCCGCAGGGTGCGGATGGCGTATCGCAAGTCGTGGAGCAGGGAGACCATGCCCGAAGAGTCTACTCGCCTGCGCCACCCAAAAAGGACCGCAATTGTCGCGATGTCCCTTCTTGAACCGGGGCGCAATTTGCGCATAAACGACGTGCGTGACAGAAGGCGCTGACACGCCGCAGCGGGTCACGAGAGAAGACGCGGAAAACCTCGGGTCGGAAGAATGACCGCGGCGCCGCGAGCGGCGCGGACGCGAAAACGAGCGGTTGAAGGCGGGAACTGGATCCGCCATCAGTCCGCGCATATTCGTACGACGGATTGAGACCGACTCAACAGACACAGCTCAACCGTTTTGACTATTCTGCCGATGGCTTTGTCCGCACGGGTCACTAGCGTAGGGGTAATCAGCTTCCCGTTCCCCACGAAGGAGTGACCGCCGTGCTTGTCCAGGCAGCTGCACCCCGGACCTCTCGCTGCCGATGTGACCACCGGTCGCGTCGATGTCATCCGGGCGCGCGCAAACGATCTGTGCGTTTTTCGCTATTCAGGCTCGGGTTTGGCGCGCGGTTGAGAAGCGGTGATGGAGCTTGATTCCCGCGCGCACTGTCGAATGCGCTCAAGTTGACCCGGCGGACCGCACAGGGCAAAGATTCGACGTTGGGAGCGAGCACGCTGATGGCGGGACCGTTTTCCTTTGTCCCAGACAGTGGCGCGGGCTTCGACACACCGCATGCCTCGAAGCTGTTTGGGATGTTCCAACCACTCCATGCGCAGGAGGACTTCGGGCACTGGGGTGGGGTGTCGTTGGTCTACCGCATCGTGACCCGGCGTGGGGGAGCGGGTTTAGGTTCACGCCCGGGTGGCAAGGCGGCGACGTTCGGCTTTTCACTGCAGGATTCCCGGGAAGATTGGGTATGACGACGATCTTCCTGGTGCGTCATGGCGAGACCGATTGGAATGCGCAACATCGCTGGCAGGGCCAGGCAGACACGCAGTTGAACGATCAGGGCCGAGCACAAGCGTATTCCCTACGCGATCGGCTCGCCGATGTGCCGTTTCAAGCGGTCTACGCGAGCGACCTGCGCCGCGCATCCGAGACGGCTCAAATCCTTGCAACCGGCCGCGATTTGTGGGTCACGACCGATCCCGCGCTCCGGGAGCTCGACATCGGCTCGTGGGAAGGTTTGACGAAGGCGGAGGTGACGGAGCGGTTCGGGGATCGAGACCGGCCTGATGGCGAAACCAAGAAAGCCTTCCGCCGACGGGTGTTGGGCGCGATCGAACGGATCGGCCGAGCGCACGAAGGCGCCAACGTTCTCGTCGTCACTCATGCGGGCATTGCACGAACAGTCCAACGCGCGCTACTTGGGGAGTCATCCGGCACCATCGCAAATGGCGATTTCTACGTCGTGCACGTGGATGAGGGCCGGTTGTTGTCGATCGAGTCACTCCGCGATCCGCGCTCAATCGAGTGATGGGACACGCTCGATTCGGGCACCCTGAGGCAACCGGACAATTCGTGTACTTGGCAAACGGTTATTCGGGCGACATGGCCGGCGACACCATCGATCCGGCGACCGGAGCGCTTGTGCAGGTCTCTGGGTCGCCTTTCACGTCTGGGCGGGATTCCATATTCGGTCGCCACGACCGCCGGCCGCAACGTTCCGGACAGGCTCGCAGCCTGTCGCCGCGTTAGCGGCTCGGGCCACCGTCGTCCAAGGCACCGCGCGTATCGAAATCCCTCGTGCTCGATCCGGCTGCCGGAAGCGCCGGCTGCTCATGCGCTGCTACGCGCTCCCTGCCTCGTTCACGCAAGGGCCCTCGGAAAGGCGCCGCCAGCGGGGATCCTGGACCAGCAAACTTCGGATTCTCGACGCGTTTTCCAACTTTTCATCGCGAGGGCGCGGAAACGCCCGCGGGTAGCCCAGCTCGTCGAGCAGCCCGCCCGCGGCCGCCTCGAATCGCTCTACATCCTCCGCGGGCATTTGCGACCGCCAGTCCCTCAGCCCGGCAGTGACCGGCAGCCGAGGGTGTCCCGCATCAACTTCCGGGTCTGCCTTCGTTCGATCCGCGTGATATTGCGGCATCGCATCATCGTAAGGCAGGCCCAAAAAGCCGCACAGTGCGGCGCACTGCTCGGCGGGACGGTTGATCAGGGGCTCGTAACGGATCTCGTAGTACAACTCCGGCCCGAGCCAGCTTCCCGCCTCCCGACCCAGCCGCACGTTTAGCTCCCACCAGAAAGCTATGGTCGAAACAGGATCCTCAATCCAGGTTACGAAACTCCCCGGC
>JBPYEE010000783.1:0-5900 GCA_051985095.1 Vicinamibacterales bacterium
AGTCGGGAAGCCTATGATCAACGTGGCCGCGATTCGGATGCAGCAATTTGGCGTGCAATTCTACCAAGCTTCGCTGACCGCTAGTGATATCGATAAGCTCGTCCGGTTTGAAGTCCTGAGCTACGGGGACACCGCCCAGGCGCCGGTGCGCGGAAACAAGGCGAAGCCAGGGGCGACACCCTCGAAAGTCAACTGGGATTTCCTGGAACGGCGCATCGCGTCGAGCGAAAAGGCGTACCAGCGGCAGATTATCCGCAAGAAGATCGACGAGCTCGTGCAGTACTACGAGCAGTGCCGACAGGCGCGGGACCTGCCGTCGATCCCGGGGGCGGTCATCATCTCGTGCGACGAAAAGCTCGCGTTTCAGTCCGCCGACGGGGACACGCGCGTCGGGATTCTGAAGGTCCCCGAACGCGAAGGGATCCTGCGCGCCATCGACGGCCAGCACCGGCTGCTGGCGCTCCACGCCGACATCGATCGGTTCGCCGGTGAGGAGTTCGCCGTGCCGGCGATCATCTTCGACCGGCTGCCGGAAGACCACGTGGTGCAGATGTTTGTCACGATCAACGCCAAGCACACACGGTTGAACGCCTCGCACCTGGTGAGTCTGTCGGGCCGACAGCTCTATCGCGACGAAGCGCTCGCGACCGGTCACGACGTGGTCCGCGCGCTGAACGACCGCGAGGATTCGCCGCTCTACGACGAGATCAAGATGCTCGGTGTCGGGCGCGGCCGGGTGGCACAGGCGCCCCTGGCCCAGGAGCTGAAGAAGTTGTTCGCCGAGGGCGGGGCCTTCGCCGGCAAGCGCCATGACATGCACGAGGAGGCGAAGAAGTTCTTCGTCAACTACTTCAAACAAATTGCGCTCGTGTTTGGCGGCGCGTGGAATGGCCGCAAGTATTCGATTCGCAGCGCCTCGGCGCTCCGCGCCTTTATCCGCGTCGCGCCCGACGTGATCCGACGCCTCGATCAGGAACACGCGGACCGGACCGATTTCCGCGCCATCGGCCGCGTGCTATCGCCCTGGGGCCGCCGCATCGGTGATTTGCGGTTCGAGACCGAGGGCGCGTGGAAACGCGCCGGCACGACGGTCGACTCGCTGGCCAAGGAGCTTCGACTCGCGTTGCAGTATCCCGAAGGGGCGGCTGTATAGACGAACCACTCCTGATCACGGGCGGTGCCGGGTTCATCGGTTCGAACCTCGTTCGGTACGCGCTCGCGCACACCGCCAATCGCCTCGTCATCGTCGACAAATTGACGTACGCCGGCAGCCTGCTCAGTCTCGAGGCGGCGTTACCCGATCCCCGTGTGACGTTCGTGCAGGCCGATATCGCCGATCGCGAGGCGATGGCGCGCGTATTTGCCGCCTATCGGCCGGCAGCCGTCCTCAACCTGGCGGCGGAAACGCACGTCGATCGGTCGATCGACAGCCCCCATCCCTTCGTCGACACCAATATCGTCGGGACGTTCGTGCTGCTGGACGCCGCGCGCGCCCACGTCGCGGCGCTCGACGCCGCCGGACGCGAGCGCTTTCGATTTCTCCATGTGTCCACCGACGAAGTCTACGGCACGCTGGGCGCCAGCGGACAGTTCAGCGAAGAGACGCCCTACGCGCCCAACTCGCCGTACGCTGCCAGCAAGGCCTCGGCCGATCACCTGGTGCGGGCCTACGGGCACACCTACAACCTGCCGGTGCTGCTGACGAACTGCTCGAACAACTACGGCCCGTATCAATTTCCGGAGAAGTTGATTCCGCTGATGATCCTGAATGCCGTCGACGGCCGGCCGCTGCCCATCTACGGCGATGGCGGCCACGTGCGGGACTGGCTGCACGTCGAGGATCACTGCGCCGGACTGCTGCTGGTGCTCGCGAAGGGTCGCGTCGGCGAAAAGTATAATATCGGCGGCGGCAACGAGCGCACCAACCTCGACATCGTCGATCGCATCTGCGACGCGCTGGACGCGCTGCGACCGGCGGCCGCGAGTCACCGCCGCTTGAAGACCTTCGTGGCTGACCGCCCCGGACACGATCGCCGCTACGCCATCGACGCGACCAAGATCCGGCGTGAGCTCGGCTGGACGCCGCGATACACCTTCGAGAACGGCCTGCGCGACACGGTGCGCTGGTATCTGGACCACCGCGACTGGTGCGACCAGGTCCAGGCCGGCCGATACGACCGGCAGCGGCTGGGCCAGCTGAATTAACACGCGGCCATGTTGAAGGGCATTATCCTCGCGGGCGGCACGGGTTCGCGGCTTCACCCGTTGACGCGCGCCGTCAGCAAGCAGCTCGTCCCGATCTACAACAAGCCGATGGTGTATTACCCGCTGTCGACGCTGATGCTCTCCGGCATTCGCGACGTGCTGGTGATCACGACGCCGCACGAACAGGAGGGATTCCGGCGGCTGCTCGGCGACGGCAGCGAGATCGGCCTCCGCATCTCGTACGCCTCCCAGCCGAGCCCCGACGGGTTGGCGCAGGCCTTCCTCATCGGGCGCGACTTCATCGGCCGCGACCGCGTCGCCCTGGCGCTCGGCGACAATATCTTCTACGGCGCCCATTTCTCCGACTACCTCCGCAACGCGGCGGGACGCGAAGCGGGCGCGACCGTGTTCGGCTATCAGGTGCGCGACCCCGAGCGCTACGGCGTCATCGAGTTCGACGCGTCGGGTCGCGCCGTGAGCCTCGAGGAAAAACCGGACAAGCCGAAATCGTCCTATGCAGTGACCGGGTTGTACTTCTACGACAACGCGGTGGTCGACATCGCGTCGGCGTTGAAGCCGTCGGCGCGCGGCGAGCTGGAAATCACCGACGTCAACCGGACCTATCTGGAGCGCGGCCAGTTGACCGTCGAAAAGCTCGCCCGCGGGATCGCGTGGCTCGACGCCGGCACACACGAATCGCTCGTCCAGGCGGCGACCTTCATCCAAGCCATCGAGGAGCGGCAGGGATTGATGGTCGGGTGCCTCGAGGAGATTGCCTTCCGCATGGGGTACATCACCGCAGCCGACCTCCGGCGCCTCGCCACGGCGATGCACGCGAGCGCCTACGGTCAGTACCTCTTCTACCTGCTCGAGCAAGAGTCCTGACGTGCGCGTCGAGCACACGTCCATTCCAGGCGTCCTGGTCATCGAGCCGGAGGTGCACCGGGACGGCCGCGGGTTTTTTGTCGAGACCTACTGCGCCGACCGCTACCGGGAGTCGGGCATCACCGGGCCGTTCGTCCAGGACAACCACTCCCGATCGATGGGCGGTACGCTCCGCGGCCTGCACCTCCAGCGCCACCGGCCGCAGGGCAAGCTCGTTCACGTGGTCGAAGGCGAGATCTACGACATCGCCGTCGATGTCCGCCGCGGGTCGCCGACCTTCGGTCTGTGGGTCGCGGTCACGCTGTCGGGCGACAACTTCAGACAGTGCTACATCCCGCCCGGCTTCGCGCACGGGTTCTACGTCGTCAGCGCGGCCGCCCAGGTTGAATACAAGTGCACCGATGTGTACGACCCCTCGGACGAGATCGGGATCGCGTGGAACGACCCGGCCCTCGCCATCCCCTGGCCGACGACCGATCCGGTGCTCTCCCCCCGCGACCGGAATCATCCAACCCTGGCCGCTGCGATGGATCGTCTGCCAAAACTGTAATTGCGACGACGAAGTCGTCGCCGGCTGAGCCGCTGTGCCGCCGGCATGGGCGCGCGACTGCGCGGTTTTCCTCGAAAATGTCGCGGGCACGCCACTTGCCATCTCTCTGGGCACATCGTCGGTCTGATTACGGCGTGGTGCCGTGAATGCTGGGGGAGCCAGGCCGATGGAGCAGGGGGGCATCGCAATTCCGCGGTGCCCTTTTGTTTTGTACGCCTCGTTTTCGTCGGCGATAGAATCGCGGCGAGATGTACCCGCGTGCCCTGATCCTCGCCGCTGTCGCCGTCGTCTCGGCCAGCTCCCTGTCTTCGGCCCCTCAGAACCCGCCGGCTGCCAGACCGGTGACTTTCGCGTCTTTGGCCGACTTCTTCGTGCCCGGCGCGGTGCTCCAGGATCGGAATGGCGACGGCGTCATCGACTTCGTCAACGCGCGAATCGGCCTGGCGGCGCATCCCTCGCCGGGCGAGCTCGCGGCGGCCGCCGACGTCGCCGCGCGCCTGGGGTTCGAAACGTCGGCGATGAATCTGCCGCTCGCGACGTTCCACGCCGGGACGGGGGGTGCGGGTCCCCGGGGCCCCTCTCTGTCGACTCCGACCGTGTTCGTCGGCGCGAAGGCGCTCCCCGCCGAACTGAATCCCGCAACGCTCGGCGCCGCAGGACTGAGGCCGGGCGAGGGCGTCGTGACGGCGTTTTCGGTCGACGGGCAACCGGCCGTCGCGCTCCTTGGCGCAGACGACGAGGGGCTGACATCTGCCGCGGTGAGCTTTGCGGGTCACGCGCCGTACCTCTGGGACGAGAAGGGTCCGACGCTGGGCGCGATTGCCGACGAGGTGAAGCAGTTCCTGGTGGGCAAGGGAGCCGCGCCCCAGGCCGTGGTCCTGTCGTCGATTACCGTCCGCGACAAATCCGGCGGCGTCGAGCGGGTCGTCGTCGACGCACAGCTCACCGCGGACAACGTCGTCAAAGCGCAGGTGGCGCTCAATCAGTTCAAAGCGACCCGGAGCCGTGACCCGAAACGGCCGCTGTCGTATGCGGCGGTTCGAGCCGTGCGCATTCGGCTGCGCGCGCCCGGATCGGGAGCGATGTCGATCGATCTGCCGCGTGCGGCGACCTTCGACACACCTGCCGGGGCGCCGCCGGGCCGCCGTCCTGGCGGTGGCGCCAAGGCCGAGTTCGACTTGTCGTCTTTCTACACCAACGACGGCGCCCTCGCCGACACCGACAACAACCTGATTCCGGATCGCGTCGACGTGCTGCTCTGCCCGAATGGCGACGGCGCCGAAGGGGTCATCGATCTGGCGGCGCGCCTGGGCCTCGAATCGACCGGCATCTCCGTGCCGATCGCGAAGCCGCCGGCGTCGATCGTGGCTCCGGACACCGAGCCGCTGCTCGTGTTGATCGGCGTGTCGCATCCGCTGATCGACCGGCTCATCGAAACGCACCGGTGGCAACGGCCGCCGCTCGAGCCCGGCGAAGGGGTCATTCAGCTCGTGAAAAAGGCGTTCGGGGAGAAAAGCGCCCTCATCATCACAGGCGCCGACGCCGCCGGCGTGGATCGCGCGGTGCACGAGGTCGCCGAGAAATTCCCCCACGTCTGGTCGCGCGGCAAGGACCGGACGACTCTTGACGATATCGAGGACGGTGTCCGCAGGTTTGTCGCCGGACGATCGCCGGCCGGGCAGGCGGCGATGGGCCTCTACAAGCTCGATCAGATTACCGAGGGTCTTCGCGACAAGGATCTCGCCTCGGCTCGCGTGCGCCTGTTTGTCGAGAAAGCGCCGCCGGGGTTGAACACCGTCGTCGCGTCGGCGGCCGCTGCGAAACTGCACGCCGACCGCCTCGACGTCGACGTCGAGGACCTCGATGTCCAGAAGGCGCGCACGCTCCTCAGCGACGAGTTCGAGATTCCGTCCGAAGTCGACGAATTCTGGATCAAGCTGCGGAGAACGGTCGTGTCGTCGATCAGACGCCATGCGCCCGTCTCGGTGGAGGCCCGGCTGAGCGAACCGCCGGAACTGCGGAGTCAGATCGCCGAGCAGGCGCGGGCCGAATTGATCAAAGCCGGCGCCGACGAACGCTCGACGACAGTCGTCGTCCTGTCGGCGTACAAGCAGGGCTACAGCTGGCTGTACGACGTCGTCCGGCCGGCGCTGGCGGGCAGGACCCTGGGGGCGATCAAGATTCGGTTCGCTGAGCTGGGGCCGCCGCATGATTGGACGCAGCAGGGCATGTTCGTGCCGACGCGCTGGCTGCTCGAGAT
>JBPYEE010000784.1:0-10993 GCA_051985095.1 Vicinamibacterales bacterium
TACAGCGTCGCCGATTACAAGCGGACGCGCGATTTTTATACCGACCTGTTTCCGAATCTCAAGGTGATGCAGGACAACGGCACGAGCCAGTGTTACTTGTCGTTCGGCAACACGTTCATCATTCCCCGCAATGCCCGCGGCGAGCGGAAACCGCCGCTCGTCGACCACATCGCCTATACCATCGATAACTGGAACCAGAAAGACGTCGAGGCGGCGCTGAAAGCTCGGGGGTTGACGCCGCGCGTCGATACCGAGAACAGCTTCCATGTGAAAGACCCCGACGGTTTCGATCTCCAGATCAGCGGCACGAAGATGACGGCCTCCAGCTGAGGGTCGGCTCCGGCGCCTCAGTCACGCCTCGGCTGAACGATTTCCCGCGGACGGGCTAAAAGCTGATGGCTCATGGACATCCATGAGCCATCGTGTGTCGCGCGGGGGTGCCTTTCCACTCTGACATCTGTTGACATCCGGAGACCATAAAGTGCAAAGCCGTAAGGCACTTTCGCCCCGAAATGACCGTATACTGAACTCGAAAAAATGGTGCCTTCTGAGAGCAGACCATCACGGATGATTCGGCGGTCTCTCGCTACGCTGGGCGCGGTCCTCGGCGGCCTGTCGCTTGGCGTGGCGGCGCAATCCACCCCACCAGCCAAACCGACACCGCGGCCGGCCGTTTCGCACACATCGACGCGTCCGTCGCAACCGGCGGGTGCCGAGGCGCAGCCCCCTCTGACCAAGCAGTACTGCGTGGTCTGTCACAACGACAAGATGAAGACCGGCCAGTTGACGCTGGCGAGCTTCGATCCGGCGCACCCGGAGGAGAACGCAGAGGTAGCCGAGAAGATCATTCGCAAGCTGCGGCTCGGGATGATGCCGCCTCCAGGCGCGCGCCGGCCCGATCCCGCGCTCGTCAACACCTTCGTCGTGTCGCTTGAAAACCGGCTTGATGCGGCGGCGGCAGTTCATCCCAATCCGGGGCGCCGCACCTTCCAGCGCCTGAATCGCGCCGAGTATGCACGCGCCGTGCACGACCTCGTCGACCTCGACGTCGACGTGAACGCGTTTCTGCCGGCCGACACGATGAGCGGCGGCTTCGACAACATCGCCGACGTCCAGAGCTTCTCGCCGACGTTGATGGAAGGGTATCTGCGCGCCGCTGCCAAGATCTCGGCGCTGGCGGTCGGCGACAAAAATGCCTCGCCGTCCGAGGCGACCTACAAGGTCCCGCGCACCGAATCGCAGATGAAGCACATCGAAGGGACGCCGTGGGGCACGCGCGGCGGCATTTCGGTGGGTCACATCTTCCCGGCCGACGGCGAGTACACGTTCCGGGTGATGCTGCACGGAACGCCCACCGGGCAGCTGTTCGGCAGCGTCGCCCGACGCGACGAACAACTCGAGATTTCGATCAACGGCGAGCGCGCGGCGCTGCTCGACGTCAACTGGCGGATGACCGAGACCGACAAGAATGGTCTCAACCTGACGACCCCCCGCATTTTCGTCAAGGCGGGGCCGCAACACGTCGCCGCGGCGTTCATCCAGAAGTTCGACGGCGTCATCGACGATCTGGTTTCCCCGATCGACTACACGTTGGCCGATACCGAGTACGGCGACAATGCCGGCATCTACGTGCTGCCGCACGTGCGTGATTTCAGCATCACCGGGCCGCTGAAGGTCACCGGCGTCTCCGAGACGCCGAGCCGCCGCCGGATCTTCATCTGCCGTCCCCTGTCGGCCGCCGACGAGATTCCCTGCGCGCGCAAGATCGTCCAGAACCTCGCGAATGTGGCCTATCGACGTCCGCCGACCGGCGAAGATGTCGAATCGCTGATGGAGTTCTACGGCGAGGGGCGAAAGGGTCACGATTTCGAAACCGGCGTGAAGCTGGCGCTCCAGGCGATGCTGGCGAGTCCCAAGTTCGTCTTCCGCTTCGAGGGAGAACCGTCCGTTGCGCGCCCCGGTCAGGCCTATCGCCTCGCGGATCTCGATCTGGCGTCGCGGCTGTCGTTCTTCCTCTGGGACACGGTGCCGGACGCCGCGCTGGTGAAGGTCGCCAACAGCGGCACGCTGCATCTGCCGCTCGTGCTCGACCGCGAAGTGAAGCGGATGCTGGCTGACCCGAAGGCGGACGCGTTCTCGACGCGGTTCGCGTCGGAATGGCTGCGGCTGCAGGATGTCGAGAAGCTGCACCCCGACGCGCTGCTGTTCCCCGCCTTCGACAACGAGCTGACGCAGTCCTATATCCGCGAAACACAGCTCTTCTTCAACAGCATCGTGCGCGAGGATCGGAACGTCCTCGATCTGTTGACGGCCGATTACTCGTTCGTCAACGAGCGCATCGCGAAGGTCTACGGGATTCCCAACATCGTCGGCGAAGAATTCCGGCGCGTGCCGATGCCGCCCGAGCGCCGCGGCATCCTCGGCCAGGGCAGCATCCTGATGCAGACGGCGGTCGCGGACCGCACCTCGCCGGTGCAGCGCGGCAAGTGGATCATGGAGACGCTGCTCGGATCGCCGCCGCCACCCCCGCCGCCCAACGTGCCGCCGTTCGACGACACCAGCGCCAACCACGGGGGCAAGCCGTTGTCGGTCCGGGAACGGATGGAAGAGCACCGGAAAAACCCGGCGTGCGCCTCCTGCCACCGCGTCATCGATCCGATCGGGCTGGCGCTCGAGAACTTCGACACGATTGGAGCGTGGCGAATCAAGGACAACGGCGTCGACGTCGACACCACGGGGACGCTGTACGACGGCTCGAAAGTGAATGGCCCGGCGGGGCTGCGCGAAGCCCTGCTCAATCACTCGGAAGTCGTCATCCGGAACTTCACTGACAACCTGATGTCGTACGCGCTCGGCCGGCGCATCGAATACTACGACCAGCCGACCATCCGCGCCATCGTCAAGAAGGCGGCCGCCAACGGCAACAGGTTCTCGTCGTTCGTGCTCGGCGTCGGCAACAGCCCGGCGTTTCAGATGAGCACGGCCGACGTCGTGACCACGACCGCCCAATAGGAGCCGACATGATCATCACGAAGAAGCACCTGTCTCGCCGCACCGTCCTCAAGGGGATGGGCGTCACCATCGCGCTGCCGTTGCTCGATGCGATGACGCCGGCGCGCACCGCGTGGGCGCGCACCGAGGCAGGGGCCAGGAAGATTCGTCTGGTGGCGATGGAAATGGTGCATGGATCGGCGGGCAGTACCGCGCTCGGGGTGAAGAAGAATCTGTTCGCGCCGGTCAAGACCGGCCGCGATTTCGATCTCAGCCCGACGCTCGAGCCGCTCGCGCCGTTCCGCAACGATGTCACGATCATCAGCAACACCGACGTGCACAACGCCGAAGCGTTTACGCTGCCGGAGATCGGCGGCGATCATTTCCGCTCGAGCGCGGTGTTTCTCACGCAGTCGCACCCGAAGCAGACCGAAGGCAACGACGTCCACGCCGGCACCTCGCTCGATCAGCTGTACGCGAAGCAGTTCGGCCAGGAGACGCCGATTCCGTCGATGCAGCTGTCAATCGAAAACGTCGATCAGGCAGGCGGCTGCACCTATGGGTACTCCTGCATCTACACCGACACGATCAGCTGGTCGTCGCCCGAGACGCCGCTGCCGATGATCCGCGACCCGCGCGTCGTGTTCGATCAGCTGTTCGGCGTCGGCGCGACGCCGCAGGAGCGCGCCGACAGCCTGAAGGCCGACCGCAGCATCCTCGACTGGATCAACGGACAGGTGGCGCAGCTGAAGCGCCAGCTCGGCGCGAGCGATCGCCAGCGGCTGGACGAGTACGTTCAGAACATTCGGGAGATCGAGCGCCGCATCCAGCGGGTCGAGGCGCGCAACGCGAGCGGCGAGCAGCGGGCGATGCCCGAGGCGCCGATCGGCGTCCCCGACTCGTTCGAGGAACACGTGCACATTCTGATGGATCTCATTGCGCTGGCGTTTGCCTCCGACTCGACGCGCGCGTTCTCGTTCAAGCTGGGACGGGACGCCTCGGGCCGCGCGTATCCGGAGAGCGGCGTCACCACGGGGTTCCACAACGCTTCGCATCACGGCGAGCGCGAAGAGCGCATCATGGACTTCGCGAAGATCAATCGCTATCACGTCAGCATGGTGCCCTACCTTCTCGAACGCCTGAAGAATACGCCGGACGGCGACAGCACCCTGCTCGACAACTCGCTCATCCTCTACGGCTCGCCGATGGGCGACTCGAACATCCACAATCACAAGCGGGTGCCGCTGTTTGTCGCCGGCCACGCGGGCGGCCAGCTGAAGGGCGGGGTCCACATCAAGGCGCCGGACGGCACGCCGATGGCGAACCCGATGTTGACCATGCTCCACATGCTCGGACGAACCGACATCGAGCAGTTTGGCGACAGCACCGGTGAACTCGATCTCAACAACGCGGCACCGGCCGCCGTGACCACTGATTCGAAGGTTGGGGGCTGACGCGATGCGACGAACGATCATTTCCGCCGCCGCCATGGGCGCGCTTGCGCTGTCGACGCTGATGCATGCCTCGCCGGGCACGTCGGTGGTCGACGCAGCGATGCAGGGCAACCGGGAGGCGGTCCGAGCGCTCTTGAAGGACGGCGCGGATGTGAACACCGCGACCGGCGACGGCATGACCGCGCTGCACTTTGCCGCGGTCAAGCACGACGTCGACCTCGCCAAAATGCTGCTGTATGCAGGCGCCAACGTGAAGGCGACGACCCGTATCGGCGGCTACACCCCGCTGCTCATCGCCAGCCGCGACGGTGACGCGCCGATGATCGCCACGCTGCTCGGCGCTGGCGCCGACGCCAACAGCGCCACGACGAGCGGCACGACGGCGCTGATGTTCGCGGCCGAATCCGGCCACCTCGACGCCGTCAAGGCGCTCCTGGGCGGCGGCGCGAACGTGAACGCGACCGAGCCGGTCAAAGGGGAAACGGCGCTGACCTTCGCGGCCGCGTACGGGCGCGCGGACGTCATTCGGGAGCTGACCGCGCACGGCGCGGACGTCAAGGTCCGGACCAAGGTCCAGGATCTGTCGGCGTTCGCAAAAGAAGAGCAGCTGCGATTCATCGCCGAGCGCGGCGGGCAGCAGGGGCAGTCCGGGCAGCCGGCCGCGCGCGGCCGGGGATCGGAACCGCCAGCCGCCGCGGCGACCAGCGCGGTGGCGAAACCGGAAGACAAGAAGGCCGACGACAAGAAGCCCGCGACCGACAACTCGGCGCCTGACGAGAAAAAACCAGCAGCTGACAAGGCGCCGACGGTCGACGAGAAGAAGGCAGCAACCGACAAGGCCGCGACGCCCGACCAGAAGAAGCCGGATGCCGCTGCGGCCGAAGCGGGAGGCGCAGCCGGGAACGCGGCCCGCGGCGGCCGCGGACGCGCCGTCGATCCGACCAAACAGGTCCCGGGTCTCGAACGTCAGTACAACTACACGGAGCTCATCGGTCACTGGGGCGGCCTGTCGCCGCTCCACCTGGCGGCACGGCAGGGACAGCTCGAAGCCGTCAAGGCGCTCGTGGAGGCCGGCGCCGATGTCAACCAGCCGGGAGCCGGCGATCGTGTCACGCCGATGCTCATCGCGATCATCAACGGCCACTACGATGTCGCGAAGTACCTCCTGGAGACCGGCGCCGATCCGAACCTCGCCCAGGACAACGGCGTGACGCCGCTCTATGGCATCCTCAACTGTCAGTGGTCGGACAAAGCGCTCTATCCGCAGCCTCGCGCCTTCGAGCAGCAGAGGACCTCGTACCTGCAGCTCATGGAGGAGCTCCTGCAGAAGGGCGCCAACGTCAATGCCCGCTTGACCACGAAAGTCTGGTATTCCCAGTACGACTTCGATCAGTCCGGGGTGGATGAAGCCGGCGCCACGCCGTTCTGGCGTGCCGCGTATGCCGACGACATCGACGCGATGAAGGTGCTGGTGAAGTGGGGTGCGGATCCGACGATTCCGACGCTGCGCACGCCCGGCCGTCCACGGACGGGCGACGCGGTGCGCGAGGCACAGGACGTGTCGGGGCTGCCGCCGGTTCCCGTCGGCGGACCGGGGGTCCCGCCGCTGCTCGCCGCAGCTGGCGCTGGCTACGGCGAGGGGCTCGCCGCGAACCATCATCACTACGCACCGACGGGCATGCTCGCGGCAGTGAAGTACATGGTCGACGAGCTGCACCTCGACCCGACGGTCCGCGACCATGAAGGCAACAACGCCATTTTCGACGCCGCCGCCCGAGGAGACGTCGAAATGATCAAGTACCTGGTGTCGAAGGGCGTCGACGTGAAGGCTGTGAACCGCGAAGGCAAGACGACCGCCGACATGGCGAACGGCCCGGTTCAGCGCATCAATCCGTGGCCCGACGCGCTGGCGCTGCTCGAGTCGCTGGGAGCCAAGAACAACCACAAGTGTGTGTCGTGTTGAGTTGCTGACCTCGGAGTTGGGGATCGGGGGAGTCGCGTCTCCCGGTCTCCAACTCTCGACCTGGTCAATCCTCCCACCCGCCCATTTGCCCTTTCTCGAATTGGTCAACCGCCGATGATTCGCCTGCTGCCGCTTTTTTCGCTGTCGTTTCTTGCGGTCGCCTCTGCCCAGATGGCGAACATCGCGGATCAAGAGCCGATTGCCTACTCGAAGACCGCGCCGACCGACGCCGTCGCGCAACTGCAGCGTCAGATCGACGCCGGCGCGGTGACCCTGCCCTTCGACCCCGCGCACGGGTATCTGCCCGCCGTCCTCGACGCATTGCACGTGCCGAAGTCCTCGCAGGGCCTCGTGTTTTCGCGGACGAGCCTCCAGGTCGACCACATCGCGCCCTGGACGCCGCGCGCGATTTACTTCAACGACGACGTGTATGTCGGCTGGGTTCAGGGTGGGCCGATCATGGAGGTGGCGACGGCCGATCCGGTGCTCGGCGGTGTGTTTTACACGTTGAGCCAGGAAGAAACCGAACGCCCGCACTTCGAACGTCAGACGCATACCTGTCTGCAATGCCACGACTCGTCCTCGTCGACGGGTGGCGTGCCGGGGTTCATCATGCGGTCCGTCATCGCGGACCGGTATGGCTACCCGGTGATGGTCGACTCGGGCGCGACAACCGATGCCACCCCGATCGACAAGCGGTGGGGCGGATGGTACGTGACCGGGACGCTCGGGAATCCGGCGCACATGGGCAACGTCTTCGTACCGAAGCTCGCACAGGAAATCGGCAACGTCCCGCAGTACCTGTCGCAGACGAAGGTCGTGTCGACGGCGGATGTCACGTCGCTGAAGGATCGCTTCGACGTCGATCCGTATCTGACGCCGCACAGCGATGCCGTCGCGCTGCTGGTCCTGGCGCATCAGACGTCGGTTCACAACCTGATCACGCGAGCGAGCTATGAAGCGCGTCTGGCCGGCGACCACCTCGATGCGCGCGCGAAGAGCGCCGCCGACCGACTGGCGAACGCGCTCATGCTCGTCAGGGAGGCCTCCTTGCCGGCGCCGGTGAAAGGCACGTCGAGCTTCGCGGCGGAATTCGCCGCGATGGGTCCCCGCGACCGGCAGGGCCGATCGCTGCGCGATCTCGACCTGACCGATCGGGTGTTCAAGTATCCCCTGAGTTACCTGATCTACTCGGACAGTTTCAACGCGCTGCCCGAGATCGTCAAAACGTACGTCTACGATCGGCTGCGCACCGAGCTGCCGCCCGACGTTCGTCAGATCCTTCGCGACACCAAGGCAGACTTCCGGTAGACCGCACGCGCGGGTTCCTGACGGGAACGGGCCACCGCCCAGGTCGCGCGCGTTTCAACGGTCAAGGTCAGGGTATCGTGCCGCGCGAACGCTGCGACGAGGCGGCGCGCGGCATGATCGAACGCGCTGGCCGCCGCAGCGGTCATTCGATCGCGCGAGAATCCGTTTCGTGAATGAATTGACAGAACGTAGTCATCGATCGATTGCGCGAACGTGTGCCGCCAGCGCGCGCGGTCGCCTCCGCGCACGTGCCCGCGCGATTCGAGTTCCGTGACCAGATCGTACGGTTGAAACTCGCGGTTGGTCGAGAAGCGGGCGAGCAGGGGCGTCAGGCGATCGGCCCACGGGCTCTCAACTTCGAAGCGTCCTTCCACGATGAGCAGCGTCGCGCCCCTCACGCAGTCCCGCACCCGCCGGCACGCGCGCGGCCAGTCAAACCAATGAAAGCTCTCCGCGGCGATCGCGAGATCGAATTCGCCCGCGATCGATGCCTGTTCGATTGCCCCGAGGACCCATGTGATGTTCGGCGCGTCCCCGCCGGGCAGCGACCGTGCGCGGTCGATCATGCGCGCTGACCGATCGATCGCGGTGATCGCGGCGGTGCGCGGCGCCAGGCGGCGCGTGAGCTCCCCCGTGCCGCACCCCAGGTCGACGATCCGTGGTGGCGGCAGTCCGGCCGCCGCGACAATCCAGTCGATCAGGGCCTCTGGATATGGCGGCCGCGCGGCATAGGCGGCGACGACGGACGGATCGTCAAACTGCGCCGCGTATTCGGCGCCAAGGCCCGGGACGGTCGACAGTCGAGCAGGCCTGCACGACCCGGTCATTCCTTGTCGTGCTTCTGCCGGTACTCTTCCTCGGCAATGAGCGCGTCCTGCCGCTTCGCGACTTGCTGCCGACGCGACTGCCGCGCCGCAGCCGCGCGACGCTCGTCGGTGCTGAGGGAGAAGGTGGGCAGCTGGCGATCGAGTTCGCCCGACTGGCAGCGAGGGCACTGCGGCGTCTCGCGGCCCCGCACGAGGACTTCGAAGATGTGGCCGCACGCTTTGCACCGGAAATCGAACAGTGGCACCGCTCCTCCCGTGACAACCTGTGACTACTCGGGACCTTGACTTCCGTATACTGACACGATTCGTCCGAGGGCCCTCTAATGAGGACTTTTGTCACCACGGCGCTCGTCGCGACCATCGTCACGTTCGGCGTCGCCGCCGATCAAACGCCGGCTCCGTCGACGCCGCGCGAGACGGGGGTGCCCAGACCGGCGCCAGCCCACGCAGTGCACATCACTGCGCCCGCTGCGCCTGCGCCGTCCATTGACGCGCAAAACGAGCTCGTCCATCAGTACTGCGCGACGTGCCATAGCGACAAGCTGCGGTCCGGCAACCTCTCGCTCGCAAGCTTCGACGCCAGCACCGTTGCCGATCACGCCGACGTCGCCGAGAAGATGGTCCGCAAGCTGCGCGCCGGCATGATGCCACCGCCGCAGGCCCGGCGCCCCGACGCCGCGACGCTCAAGGCGTTCTACGAATCGCTCGAGACGACCATCGATGCGGCGGCCGCGCGGAATCCCAATCCCGGCTGGCGTCCGTTTCAACGACTGAACCGGGCGGAATATCGGCGCTCGGTCCATGACCTGCTCGGCATCGACGTCGACATGACGGCCTATCTCCCGCCGGACACCATCAGCACCGGGTTCGACAACGTCGCCGACGAGCAGAATTTCTCGCCCGCGCTGCTCGAAGGCTACCTGCGCGCGGCCAGCCAGATCAGCCGGCTCGCCGTCGGGGACCGCAATGCGAGTCCGACGTCGGCGACGTACAAGATCGGCCGCTTCGGCTCGCAGATGCGGCAGATCGACGGCGCGCCGATTGGCACGCGCGGCGGCATCTCCGTCGTCCACGTCTTTCCAGCTGACGGCGACTACGTTATCAAGACGTCGTACCACTACGAACCGCTGGGCGGGCTGTTTGGCCGCTATTCGATGCTGACGATGAACATCCAGGAGCAGCTCGAGATATCGGTCAACGGCGAACGCGTGGCACTGCTCGACATCAAGCCCAACATGAGCGAGACGGATCAGCAGACCGGCCAAAACGGCCTCGAGCTGAAAACGGCGCCGATCCATATCCTGGCGGGACCGCAGCGCATCACCGCGGCGTTCATCCAGAAGCTGGAAGGCCCGGTCGACGATCTCGTCGTGCCGCTCGAAAACACGCTCGCCGACGTCGACGTGCAGTTCGGCATCACGGCTTTGCCGCACATGCGCGACATGACGATCCTCGGTCCCCAGCACGTGACCGGCGTGTCTGAGACGGTCAGCCGTCAGCGGGTCTTCACCTGCCGGCCGACGACCGGCCGCGAGGAAGAGACCTGCGCCGCTCAGATTATCAAGCGGCTGACCGATCAGGCCTATCGCGGCGGCGCCACGCCTGACGATCTGCAGGATGCGATGGCGTTTTATGCCAAAGGGCGCGAAACGGGCGATTTCGAGAACGGTATCCGGCTGGCGCTCCAGTCGATTCTCGCGAGTCCGCGGTTTCTGTTCCGTCTGGAGTCGAGTCCCAGAGGTGTGAATGCATCGGCCGTCTATCGCATCAGCGACCAGGATCTCGCCTCGCGTCTGTCATTTTTCCTGTGGGGCAGCGTCCCGGATGCGGAGTTGCTGGCGGCGGCCGGCAGCGGTGCCTTGCACACCCCGGCGGGACTCGACCACCAGGTGAAGCGCCTGCTCGCCGACCCGCGGTCGGACGCGTTGTCGAGCCGCTTCGCCAGCCAGTGGCTGAGGTTGCAGGACCTCGAGAAGATCCATCCCGACGTGCTGCTCTATCCGCAGTACGACGATCGACTCGCCGAGGCGATGCAGCGGGAAACGGAGCTCTTCTTCGACAGCCTCGTGCACGAGGATCGCGATGTCCTCGATCTGATCAACGCGGACTACAGCTTCGTCAACGAACGCCTTGCCCGGCACTACGGCATCCCGAACGTGACGGGTGCCGAGTTCCAGCGCGTCAAGATACCGGCGTATCGGCACGGCATCCTCGGCCAGGGCAGCATCCTGACGCTGACGTCGGTCGCTGATCGCACGTCGCCGGTCTTGCGCGGCAAATGGATCCTCGAGGTGCTCTTCGGCGCCCCGCCCCCGCCGCCGCCGCCCGACGTTCCGACCCTCGATGATTCGACGAAAACGGAGCACGACGGACAGCGGCTCTCGACCCGTCAGCGGATGGAGGAGCACCGGAAGAATCCATCGTGCAGCAGCTGCCACCGCGTCATC
>JBPYEE010000785.1:0-3052 GCA_051985095.1 Vicinamibacterales bacterium
CAGTTCACTCGCTAGGGCGACTACCGTCTTCCGCGCGGTCATAAAAAATCTGGAAAGCCGAGCACGGCAGAGCTGGCTGTGGTAAGGTCCAGCCTGCTGAGCTGGGACCGAAGAAGGAACGCAAGGCAGTCGAGTTTCACCGGATGACGCCTTGCTCACTCGATTGTGGCAGTCGGGGCCTTCGACGTGACCATCTCAACCGTGCCTGAACCCGCCACGCTGATGTTCACCGCCCTCGGCCTGGCAGGCGCGTTCACTCGGTATCGCTATCGTTCCGCTGACATCAGCGGCTGGAGGCTTCGTGAAGAACACCCTTACGCTGATCGCGGTCGGCCTCATCATGGTTGCCACGCGGGCGAGCGCGTCGCCCATTCTCTGGATCGACGACACGAACGGGAACATCGGCCAGGTCGACATCGCCACCGGATCGGTTGTCGCAGGGTCCGTTCAAAGTACTGGTCAGATCCTGACCGATATTGGATTCGACCCATCTGGGACGCTGTACGGCACGACGTTCGGTGATCTGTATTCGATCGACAAAACGACTGGGGCTGCGACATACGTTGGCGCGTATGGAACTGTCAGTGGCATGAACGCCTTGGTCGGGACGGCTGGTTCGACGCTACTGGGCGCTGCCTTTACGACCGACACCGTTTACAGCATCAATCCGGGGAGCCCCGCGAGTCCTGCGACATTCGCGCTGTCGCCCGCCGCGTCCGCCGGTGACCTGGCGTTCAGCAGTGGTACGTTGTACGAGTCGGCAAGCGGCCCAGGCGGTGACGAACTGGTTGATGTCAGCAGCGGCACCGTCGTTGGTCTTTTTCACGTCGGTACGCTCACGGGACCAACATTGGGCGCCTTCTACGGCCTTGCGGACGATGGCACGACGATGTACGGGGTGGATGGAACTGAGGTCTACAGCGTGAATTTGAGCAATGCGGTTCTCACGCCCCTGTTCGACTACAGCCTCAACGAGAATGGACAGTTGTTGGTGGGAGCGAATGGCAGCGCGTTTTTCGGCGAGGGCGCAGATTCGCCAGTCCCCGAACCAGCAACCCTGGCACTCACCACGCTCGGACTGGCCGGTGTCATCCGCCGGTCTCGTCGTCGCCACACGTCTCGTTGACACGTGTCGACGTTCATCGCGATCACCAAATCGGTCGCGCGCTCGTCCTACCGAGCAGCGACCGCATCGGCAAAAGGTGAGGCGATTCGAGGCGCGTGAGCGTCCGCGTCAGCGCGTGATCAAACGCGGATCACCAGAGTTCCAACGTTGACGAGTGCGAACGTCCGCACGGTTTTGTCCAACCCCTCCTGCAGAAATCGTGGCGACAGCACAGTGCTGTGACTGTCAGCCCGGCGGGTTGTGGAACCGTCGCCGTACCAGCAACCGCCGTCGCGATGGCGGGGGCGCCGGACTGGCAAAGGGTCATCCCCCGGATGCCGACTTGTCCGTGTGCACCGCGCTGACCAACGCAAGACGATCATTAAGACTCAATCGATTTAGGATAACGTTGTTGCCGCAGAGACATCGAGCACGAGTGGTCGGGGAGCCATTGTTTACGATTCGCTGATGGCGATGAACAAAGGCCGCATGGCCGGCGCTTTCTACCTGGGGACCTTCGCGACAGGGTTCATCGCGCTGGCCGTCCCGACAGGCTCGGGAATCGCGAACGCTTTGGCTGCCGTGTGCTATGTCGGTGTCACCATCCTCTTCTTCGTCCTCTTCAATCCCGTGAATCATCGCGTCTCGTTGGCGGCCGCGGTGTTGAGCGGGACGGGGTGCGTGCTGGGATTGCTGCGAGGTCTACATCTCGCAGAATTCCCGATTAACGAACTGGCGTTCTTCGGCGGCTATTGCATCCTGATCGGCTATCTGATCTACGTGTCGAGACTTCTGCCGCGAGCGCTCGGCACGCTCCTCGCCGTGGGCGGTGTCAGCTGGTTGACGTTCGGCTGGCCGCCGCTCGCACGATCGTTGTCCCCATACAACTACGCACCTGGGATCCTCGCAGAAGGCCTGCTGACCGTCTGGCTGTTGGTCTTCGGCGTCAAGTCGACGAATCGATCCTCCAAGACGATTCGAAATGAAGTTGTTGGGTAACGTGTTTATCGCCGTCGGCGTACTGTGCTGCCTGACGATCGTGTTCTTTCACGTCGGGCTTCTGACAGTCGCCGTGGGCGCGCTGCTTCGCATCGCAGCCGCGAGGGCAAAATGACGACGCCGATCCGGATCGAGGCTCGTGTCTTCGTGTTCGTACGGCTGCATGCGGCCCCGGGCCGCGCTGATGCCATTGGCGCGGCGTTGAGCAAGGTGGTGACCGCCTCGCGCGCGGAGTCAGGCTGCGTGCGCATTGACGCGTTTCGGTCTATCCGCGATCCGCAGCTGTTTTTCATCCACTCGGTCTGGACGAACGCTGAGTCCTTTGATCTGCATGCCACCTTGCCGCACACCATCGAGTTCATTGACACGGTCGACGCACTCGTCGATGAGCCACGCCAAGTGACTCGGACGCATCAGATTGCGGTGACCTCTGAAATAAACACCGGGTTGTCCAAAGCTTGAGGGTACGCAGGTGCGAGGCGAGAACGGTGCCCGTATGGTCAGGCCTGAGGGGCGAAAGTCAGTCCTGATTTCCACGTCCGATTACGCCGATGGCGGACACTGCAGAGGCGAAAGTCCGTTCGTGTCTGTCAAAAAATCGCCGGCCTGAGGTCTGGCTACCGAACTTCCCGACGGACCGACCGGATGTCGAGGCCTGTATCACGAAGGCGAGGGATGGGCCTTTTGAGCGCATCCTGCCGGGACAGCCCGGAGCGTGCCTGAGTACGATTCTGCGCAGCGACCCGACCCTCTAGCACTGTCGGGTGAGACGAAAGCGAGGCGCTCCCCCCGGAAGCACGCGGCGAGGTGTTGGCGCTAGAGAATGGCGGCGGCGCGTCGAGGATATGCTCGACGCGATCGCGAAGATCGAGCGATACGTTCTCGGCCTCACGTTCGAACCATCCCAGCCGGACCGAAACAACAGTTGACCTGTCCGCCGAAACCTGA
>JBPYEE010000786.1:0-4111 GCA_051985095.1 Vicinamibacterales bacterium
AAAAAGCCGTGTCAAATGTCGCGGCCATTTGCTGGTGAACATCGTCCGGTTCATCGCCTTCGACGAAGAATGGCTCGTAGCCGTAACCGCGCATGAGCGATTCCAGTTCCTCGTGCGGAATGCGCGCGAGTACCGTGGGACCGGCGATTTTATAGCCGTTGAGATGAAGAATCGGCAACACCGCGCCATCGCGTTCCGGATTCAGGAATTTATTCGAGTGCCAGCTCGTAGCCAGCGGGCCGGTCTCGGCTTCGCCATCGCCGACGACGCAGGCGACGATGAGATCGGGATTGTCGAACACGGCGCCGAATGCGTGGCTCAGCGAGTAGCCCAGTTCGCCGCCTTCGTGGATACTCCCCGGCGTTTCCGGCGCGACGTGGCTCGGAATGCCCCCGGGAAACGAAAACTGCCGGAACAGGATCGTCAGCCCGGCGGCATCCTGCGTGACCGCCGAATAGATCTCGCTATAGGTCCCTTCGAGGTAGGAATTCGCAACGAGCGCCGGCCCGCCGTGTCCGGGACCCGCAATGTAGATCATGTTCAGGTCGTGTTCGGTGATGGCCCGGTTCAGGTGCACGTAGATGAAGTTCTGCCCCGGCGCCGTGCCCCAGTGTCCGAGCATGCGCGGCTTGATGTGCGCGGGCTGCAGCGGCTCACGCAATAACGCGTTGTCGAGCAGATAAATCTGACCAACCGAGAGGTAGTTGGCCGCGCGCCAGTAGGCGTCCATGCGCGTCAGCACGTCCGGGCTGAGTGTCATGCCGTACCTCCCGAGGCCAGACGGAATGCGGCCCGAGCGATCATCACCTCTTCATCGGTCGGGATCACCCGCACTGCGACGCGGGCGCCCGCGGCGGACACGATCGGCGCATTCGCGGTGTTGCGATCGGGGGCGATCTCCACGCCGAGAAACGCGAGCCCGTCGCAAATGCGGGCGCGAACGCTGGGTGCCCGCTCGCCAATCCCGCCCGCGAAGACCAGCGTGTCGATCCCGCCGAGCGCCGCCGCCAGCGCGCCGACGGCCTTCTTGACGCCGTACGTGTACGCCGCGACGGCGAGGCGGCACGCCGGATCGTGGTCCTCACAGGCGAGGAGGGTGCGCATGTCGCCGCTCTGCCCTGAGATGCCGACCAGCCCGGCGCGGTGGCTGAGAAGATCCTCCAGTTCGTCGGCGGATGACCGGTCGTGGCGTGCCAGGTAGGTGATCACTCCGGGGTCGAGATCGCCGGATCGCGTGCTCATCACCACGCCACCAATCGGCGTGAACGCCATCGTCGTGTCGACACAGTGGCCGCTGCGCACCGCCGCGAGGCTCGATCCGTTGCCGAGATGCGCGAGGATCACGCGGCCGTTTGCCTCGGTGCGACCTGCGATCCGCTCCAGTTCCTCCATTAAATAGGCATACGACAGCCCGTGAAAACCGTACTTTCGAACACCCTGCGCATCGTAGCGAGCCGGCAGCGGCAGGCGGCGCGCGACCTCGGGCAGGTCGGCGTGAAAGGCGGTGTCGAAAGACGCGAATTGCGGCACGCCAGGCCGCAGTCGATCCAGCGCCTCAACGAGGGCAATCTCATCAGGGAGATGATTGGGCGCAAAATCGACCAGTTGCCGAAGCGTCTCGACTACTGCGGGTGTGAGGCGTTCAGGCGCGCGATAGACGGCGCCGCCATGAACGATTCGGTGACCGATAATCCTCAGCGAAACCCGATGCGTCTGTTCGTCGATCCAGCCCAGCAAGCGCGGCAGACACGACGTCGGCGCACCGTCGATCAGCTCGCGCGCGATCAGGGCCGGCTCAGCCGCCAGCGTGAACAGCGCGCATTTGACGCTCGATGACCCCGCGTTGAGGACGAGCACGGCCGATTGCGACGCGGACACCGTTTCGCATCATAGTGCAGCGATTTGACGCGCGCATGCGTGATCCGGCGATTCTGGAATCGCTCCAGGCACGTGGGAAGAAAATGTCGATGCGCGATGGTGCGCGAGGACTGACTCGGGCAATCGGACAGCGCCGCAGGATTCCACCAGCAGCGCCGGCGATGACCACCGGATACCGTGCCCGAGCCGTCCGGCCATCAAACGACACCGTTAAGCGCGACCGCCGGCGCGCGCGGCGATCTCGGCCCGTCAGCGCCGGACAGGAACGAGTGGCGTTTCGATCAACCTGTTCCAATTCGTAACCGGTTGTCTGATCGAATGCCCGTAAGCGCACGCCGGGTGGGGCGGCGATTCGAAGGCTCAGCAGTTCCAGGACTTCGTCTTGGATGCGTGCTCGAGCGAGGTTGCCGGCACGCCCGATCTGGCTGCTACCCCGCTGGCGAAAGGCGGTGGCGGCGTCACCGAACGAGTTCTTCCCCGGGAGGCAGGTTCCGCGGGGGGACGGACTGCCGAGAGTTCACGAACCGTGTACAGGCGCGTCCACAACGGGTCCGCCCGACGAGGGTGGCTGGATCTGCCAGCCCTGGGCCATCAGGTCATCCACCTCGCGCCGAAATAAGGCCAGCGTGCGCTCGACACGGTGCCAGTCGCGATACCAGACGTGCTTACGGAGCCGTTGATCTTCTTCGCTCTTGATTTCCCAACCGGCCGGCGACCGGTTCGACACAAAGTAGCGGCGGACGTGGTCGGCATGACGCAAGCAAACGGCGAACATACGAATCCCCCTGATCGTCGAGCGAACCCGTATCGTTGATCGCCGGCGCCTCGGAATCGTGTGAAATCTGTGTAAACGACCAGGGCCTGTCGGGCTGGCTCGGCGGTGTCCCACCGTGGAACATTACGCCCGAAGCCCTGACCGGCTCGGGCGATCAGGCGATTGGAGCGAGGAGAAACTGTTCGAGCTTCCCGTCGCCGGTGGTGTAGGTCGTGAGCCGCATCCGGGTGCCGTTGGCAAACGTCACGTCGAAGGCGCGCAGCCGCATCCCGCCGCGCAGCGTCGTCTGCGTCTCCCTGACGGTCTGGACGGGGCCGAGGGGCTGCAGACTGGCTGCGTGGTCGTCGAGCGAGGTCTGATCGAAGTAGTAGTTGCAGTTCGGCGTGAGAAGCGCCCGATCGATACGTCCGTGTTGCAGCCCGGCGATGATCTGCTTCGCTCGAGCTTCGGCGTTCGTCGTCTCGACCGCGGATGTCGTTGAGGACCGAGCCGGAGCCAGGAGAAGCGCGGTTACATCGCGCGCGATGGCGGCAGCCGCACTACTGGCCTCCTGATTGGTGAGCACCGCAATCGCGAGTTTGTCGTCAGGGTACACCACGTTCTGTGCGACGAAGCCGCCGACCTCGCCCCCGTGCGATACGATGCGCCGTCCGTCGCGAACCGCCAGGCTCACGCCCAGGCCGTAACCGGCCATTTCACCGCTGGTGAGACGTTGATCGGTTTCCAGTACGGCATAGGAGCGCGGTGCGAGCAACGTCTGGTTCATCACGCTGATGTCCCAGGTGAGAAGGTCGGTGACGGGCATCGCCATCTCGCCGTCTGCAAAGTACCATCCGGAGGCCTCGAGAATCGCCGGCCGCAGCGGACCGAGCGCGTTGCGCATGTAGCCGGTCGGCTCGAGCTTGTCGCGTTCCGTGTCGAGATCGATGGTGTGCGTCATGCTCAGCGGCCGCAGCACACGACGCGACAGGAACGTCCAGAACGGCTCGCCGCTGACCCGTTCCACGATCAAGCCGGCAATGTTGAAATTCGTGTTGCTGTACTGGTACTGAGAGCCCGGCTCGAAATCGAGCGGTTTGGTCGCCCATTCATGGACGATGGCTGTCGCCGTCGTCGGTTTCGTCCAGGCCGGGATCGTGTAGTCCTGGGGCGCGTAGTCCTGGTACCCCGAGGTGTGCGACAGAATGTGCCGAATCTTCACGTCGTTCGCGCGCGTCAGCCCGGGAACGTACTTGCCGACCGCGTCGTCGATGCTGAGTTTCCCCTCTTCCTGGAGCAGGAGGATGCAGGCCGCCGTGAACTGTTTGCTGATCGAGCCGATCGCGTAGTGCATATCGGTCGTGGCGGGTGTCTGAGGCGACAGGCGCGCCAGCCCGTAGGCGCGGGTGAAGACGATCGCGCCGTCCTGCACGACGCCGACCGATGCGCTCGGCACTCCGGTCTTGGTCAGGACGGCTC
>JBPYEE010000787.1:0-7611 GCA_051985095.1 Vicinamibacterales bacterium
GCGGCGAGTGGGGCCCGCGCGTGCATTATTGAGCATTACATCCACACGCCCAACTTCGACGGTGCGGTCGACCAATTCTTTAGCTGATCGGCAATGCGAAGGTCCGTCGTCATCGCCGGCGCCTTCGGATAAGAACGGGTGAGCTCGCTGGCGACGGACTGCCAGCCGATCGACGCGCCGGCGCTCCTCTGATGACGATCGCGCCCTGCGCCGACGTGTACCGGGCCGTCGCCTCACCGTTGCCGCTGCTCGCGCTTGTGATGACGATGATTTTTCCTTCGATGGTATATTGCCCGTCCCTCATTGCTCGTTCTCTCGCCAGTCGACGATCTTGCCGTCGGACAACTCGAGGCGATATGCGTGTATTTCTGAGAATTGAGTCGTCCGAGGCAACCCGGCCGGCTGACCGACGCGAGCAGACGTAAGGCGAGCGTGAGTGCTGACAACCAGGTCTTCGGTTATACGCAAATCCGGGCAAAAACGCGAAGAAACGCGCAAGTGCGCACTCCGCAGGTCCTTCGACCGTTGAACGCTTGGAGAAGTGCCCACTCCATTGAAAGACGGATGCTCATCGGTTCGAACCTTGGTTCTTCACGAAGGAGTCCTTTCCCCGGACTTTTCGCCCGGTCGGCGAGGATCCAGTTCGAAGTGTTCGGCGAAACGTATTCAAACACTGTTCAGACAGGCGCGATTATTAGTTCCTTGTAGCTTATTGAACACACGACCTCGCGATCCTGAACGAACTTCACAACCGGCTGTTCCTGGCTGCCTAATTCTTCGGGTTTTTGGTGGCTGTCGAGCATCAACGTGTGCGGAGCGAGACGCACGAGCAGATGATGAGACGATGCATTACGAGCTCGCCACGTCGCAAGGGCGCGGTTTCAACGCCGCGGCTGGCGGGATTTTCTGACGGGCGACTGCCGGCGCGGTTCAGCTGGATTCGTCGAGCGCGTCGTGGCACGGTGAGCCGTCATTCTGGCCGTTAGGTCATTCAGTAGATTGTGCGCCTCGCCGCTCAGGCGACCGAGTTTCTCGGCAAGCGCGTAGAGCCGCTGAATTCTAGCGTCATGGTCATTCACGCGAATCCAACCGATTGAGTAACGGGTCGACTGGAGCCGAGAGCCCCAAAAACAAGAGGGCCGTTGAGTTTAACCGCCTGCGGCTGCGCCACACGCTCCGCCAACTGAGACGATTGTAGTCGCTCTCGCCAACGAGCGCATGCACCGACCCGCAGCCCGACCAACGGGCGTAACCCCCATCTCCTCTATCTGTATCGGCAGGTGATTTGGAAAAAAGCAGGATAAAGCGCGTGATTCGCCCCCGGCTGCGCCAGTAAGAGTCGGTCAATTCGGAGCCAACCGAGAGGTTGGTCGAACGCCCCCGCCGGTAAGCCGGCCTCGTTCACTTCGAGCCCCAGCAGCCTCAATGCATCCCAGGTCGACCACGTCATCGAGCCAACCCGGCAGGACCGAACCTCGGAGAACACTGTGCCCTCCAGCCAACCGGCCCGCAACGCGGCGGTGGCGGCACAATGTGCCCAAGTCTCCCATTGTCGAGCGGTGCAACTGGCGCTCGAATTCGCTAAGTCATCGAGATTCACGAGCCGGAATGCGCGCAGCCAGCCATACGCTGCTTCCCGTGCGGATCAAGAAGACCGGCGCGACGCATGGCGCGGGCGGCAAATCCTTCGGCGTCCGGCTCGAAATCGCCTGCCGCATTGCCTGGGATTGCTCCTGTGGTCGCGAGCGGCGTGGTCGAACCCGCTCCGCAGAAACACGACGCCACGACCGACGTGACAGGGCCTGGCGTGCCAATCGCGTTGTCGCCTGCGAGCAACAGACCACGGCCGTCGACATGGATGTTGCCATTCTCGTTCCACTCGGGATTGAGCGCGCCGATCCGCCGGGGAACGCTGCGTGGCGATACGCCTCGAACACTGTTGACGACAGCAGCTGCTGGAGGGACCGGGGGTGACGCCGATGATGGGATCGACCCCGTGCCGCCGTTGAGCGGACATTCCGATCATCGCCGTCTGGCGTCCAAGGCGTAGGCCAGCACCAGGAACGCGAGAAGACCGACAACGAACTTGTTCGGCACTCCTCCCGATGTGATCCGACATCCTGTACCGCTGCCGCCGCCCATGGTCCCGCGTTATCGTGGGGCGCGCCAGTCCGCTCGGTGCGAATCGTGTCACACGCGTCACCGTCCCGGGTGCGATCGAGTTGAGGAGGCGACGCCGCTACGACATTCGTGACTCGGGACCTCACCGTCAACCTGTCGAGCTAGTCGTCTGCGCCGCTGTAACTGAACGAGGACGCCGCTGTTCTTTTTGGTGAGCACCTAAGCGGTTGTGAACGATGCCACCCGACCAACGTGTCATCGTCATGTCATCGCGGCGCTGCACGCGCTCCACAATTCAGCCGTCTCACCTGAATCGGGCAGCCGCACACATCAGCGCGCAAGCGCCAACACGGGTTTCAGTGAGAGGTGCCCGATTCGATCCGGCTATTTCCATCAGACGTGAGAACGTGGCACCGCCTCTGCACGAAGGTTCGTCGGCGTCTGCCGAGCGAGGTAGCCATGGTAAAGATTGTTTCGGTGATGTTCATGATGACAGTGATCTCGGTTGGTGCCGCATCCACTGCGCGGGCCGAGTCTGTCGTCGCAAAGGTGCCATTCGACTTTATCGTGGGTAACATGCGCCTGCCAGCTGGCGAGTATGTCGTGACTGAAACGTCGCCCGGTTCGGCCGTGCTTGCGATAACCAGCGCCGATGGCCGGGATGTCGCTCTCATGCTGACCATTCCGTCCTCGCCTGTCGCACCCGCGGCGCCGCCGCAGCTTGTCTTCAAGAAGTTCAGCAACCATTACTTCCTCGAGCAGGTCGTGCCACAGGTCGGCGACGAACGTGAGATTATCCTCACCCCGTCGCTGATGGAGCGCGAGATCGCGGGAACAGCCGACCAGCCAGGCAATTGACTCTGTTCAGGACCTCGATTCTGATCGCGGCAATGGCAGGCGTCCTCTGTCGCGTTGGCGGCTCATTGCCGCTGGCCGCAGCTCAGAGCGCTCGCGAGTTCGTGCGGTTTCTTGTCTGGAAAATCGGTGGCGAGCACCAATGACCGCGATCAGGAATTCGTCAGGGTCCGGGCATCATCAGCAAGATCGAACGGCAACGGCGTTTGCGCGTTGCCGTTTCGTGAACCTGCGGTGATTCGGACTAGACAATCATGCCAGTAGTACCGCAACCACGAAAGGCGCAGCGTGCCCTCAAGACGTCGCCGTGCAGGCCACCAACGCGATCAACTGGCCCAGCCGCCGCCCAGAGCGCGGTACAGCTCGACGAGCGCGTTGAGCTCGTTCAGCTGCGCTTGCGCGAGTTCAAGCTCCGCTTCGAACAACCTCGTCTCCGCATCCAGGACCTCGAGGTAACTCGTGGCGCCGCCTAAATAGCGCACGTCCGCGAGGCGGCGCGCGTCTTGCGCCGAGGCGAGGAGCTCAGTTTCTTGCTCGCGGAATTCTTGCAGCTTTTGATAGCCGATCAGGGCGTCGGCCACTTCGCGAAACGCCTGCCGAATCGTTTGCTGATACACGATGATTGCCTCTTGGCGGCGCGCCTCGGCCACCGCGACCTGCGACCGCGTTCGGCCTGCCGTAAACACCGGCTGGGTCGCCGCCAGCGTCGTCGTCCAGATCGCGTTCGTGCCGGAGAACAGCGCCGCCAGCGCCGTGCTTTCGAATCCGCCCGATGCGGTGAGCGGAATGTCCGGAAAATAAGCGGCGCGCGCAACGCCGATCTCTGCGTTGGTCGCGACGATCTGCTGCTCGGCCTGCCGAATGTCGGGTCGCCGCTCGATCAGGGCCGACGGCAGACCGGCGGGCAATCCTGGCGGGTGCGGCTGCTCGGTCAGTCCCAGGCCGCGCCCCACCGGACCCGGATTGCCCCCGATCAGGAAGCTGATGAAGTTCTCCTGTTGGATGATCTCGCGTTCGAGCGTCGTGATCTCACCCTCCGCGCCGTACACGAGCTGCTCGGCCTGCCGGACGTCGAGGAGCGACGTGGCGCCACCCTGCTCGCGCACGACGGTCAGCCGCAGCGATTCCTGGCGCGACTCAAGCGTCCGGCGCGAGATGTCGAGCTCCGCGTCGAGCGCCCGCAGGCCAAAGTACGCGTTGCTCACCTGGCTCACGAGCGTGGTCAGGACCGCGCGGCGCCCCCACTCGCTTGCCAACAGTGTGGCGCGTGCCGCTTCGGTGGCGCGGCGATAGCGTCCCCAGAAGTCGAGTTCCCACGAGACCGTCCCCTGAACCACGACAGCGGCGATATTGCGCGGCGGGAACCCGAGCGCAATCGAAGGCCGCTCACCGAGCACGTCGACGCCGGCGCTGACTTGGGGAAACTGGTCAGACCGTGTGATGCCGAGCTGGGCCTGCGCCTCGAGGATTCGGGCCGCAGCCAGCTGGACGTCGGAATTCTGCTGCAGCGCGGTTCGGATCAGCGACTGCAGCACGGTGTCGGGAAACACCTGCGTCCACGGTTCGTCGCCGAGCGAGCTGCCCGGCGCGGGAACGTCAGTCTGGCTTCGAAACGTATCGGGGACGTTCGCTGGAGGGCGACGGTAATTGGGACCCACGAGGCAGCCGCTGGCCGCGAGCGCCATCCAGATGATCGATGCGCGCAAGGTCGGACGGATCATCGGCCCTCTTGAGGCACCAGGTCCGGCGAATGGCCGGGCGCGCGCGAGCGCCCCGCCGCCAGTCGTTCGATGAGCACGAACAGCAGCGGGATGATGAACACGGCCAGCATTGTCGCCGCGAGCATGCCGGTAACGACGACCGTCCCGAGGATGCGGCGCGACGCAGCGCCAGATCCGGTTGCGAACCACAGTGGCACCGTGCCGAGGATGAACGCGAACGACGTCATCAGAATCGGCCGCAGCCGCAGCCGCGCGCCCTCCAGCGCCGCGTCGACGAGCTGCTGGCCTTCCTCGAGCCGGGCCTTCGCGAACTCCACGATCAGAATGGCGTTCTTCGCCGCGAGCCCGATCAGCATGATTACGCCGATCTGCGCGTAGACATCGAAATCGAAGCGGCGCATCAGCAGGCCGACCACGGCGCCGAACACCGCGATAGGGACCGACAGCAGGACGGAGAACGGCAGCGACCAGCTCTCGTAGAGCGCCGCCAGAATCAGGAACACGAACGTGATCGACAGCGCGAAGAGCGGGCCGGAGCTACCGGCGTGGATTTCCTGATACGAGAGGTCTGACCAGTCGTAGCCGAGGTCGCGGGGCATCGTCTGCGCGGCGACCTCCTCGAGCGCGCTCAGCGCCTGGCCGGAGCTGTAGCCTGGCGCCGGCGCACCGGTCACCTGAACGGCGCGGTAGACGTTGAACCGGTTCGTGTATTGCGGCCCCGCCGTCGGCTGCGTGGCCTCGAGCGCCGACAGCGGGACCATCGCATTGTCGTTGTTCCTCACGTAGAACTGCGCGATGGCGCCCGGGCTGGTCCGCTCGGTGCCCTCCGCCTCGATGAAGACGCGCCATTGCCGTCCGAACCTGTTGAACTGGTTGACGTACAGACCGCCGAGGAACGCCTGCATCGTCTGATAGACATCGCCGATTGCGATGCCTTGCTTGAGGACCTTGTCGCGATCGACGTTCGCGTAAATCTGTGGCACCGCCGCCGTGAACTGCGACGCCACGCCCGCCAGCTCGGGCCGGCGCCGTGCGGCATCGAGGAACTTTTGCAGGTTCTGGTTCAGGAATTCGATCGTGCCGCCGCTGCGATCCTGCAGCCACAGCGAGAACCCGCCCTGGGTGCCGAGCCCCGGAATCGAGGGCGGCATGACCGCGAACGCCGTCGCGTCGGGAACGACCTGCCGGAGCTCGCGGTTCAGCCGATCAACGATCGACCGTGCATCGAGCCCGTCCCGCTCGTCCCAGGGCTTCAGTCCGATGAAGTAGAACCCGTAGTTGCTCGCCGTTACTCGCGAGAGCAGGGTGAATCCGGCGATCGTGTTGAAGTTGGCGACCCCGGGAGTGCGGGCGAGAAGCTGATCGATCTTGCGGCAGATGGCATCCGTCCGCTGGAGCGAGGCTGCCGGCGGCAGCTGCACGTTCAGCAGGAAGTACCCGTAGTCCTCCTCGGGTACGAAGCTCGTCGGGAGCTTCCGCCCGATCAGCCCCGCTACCAGGGTGAAGGCGACAAGCAGCCCCACGCCGAGCACCGCCTTGCGAATCAGGCCGTGGCTGACGCGCACGTAGCCACGCGTCGCGGTGTCGAACCAGAGGTTGAACCGATCGAAGAATCGGCCGAGCAGGCCGCGGGTCGTTCGCCGCGGCTTCAGGAGCATGGCTGCCAACGCCGGCGACAGCGTCAAGGCGTTGAACGCCGAGATCATCACCGAGATCGCGATCGTGATGGCGAACTGCTTGTTCAAGCGGCCCTGGATTCCGCTCATGAAACCCACCGGGATGAACACCGACGCCAGAATCAGCGCGATGCTGACGACGGGCCCTGACACCTCGTGCATCGCCTGGAGCGCCGAGTCCCGCGGCGACATGCCCTCCTCGATGTGGTGCTCGACGGCCTCGACGACCACGATGGCATCGTCCACGACGATGCCAATGGCCAGCACCAGCCCGAAGAGCGAGAGCGTGTTGACCGAGAAGCCGAGCAGCGGGAACACCGCGAACGCCCCGATGAGGGACACCGGCACGGTGAGCAGCGGGATGAGCGTGGCCCGCAAGCTCTGGAGGAACACGAACACCACGACCACCACGAGCGCGACCGCGATGAGCAGCGTCTCGACGATCTCGCGGATGCCCGCCTTCACCGGCGCCGTCGTGTCGAGCGACACCATGTAGTCGATGCCCGGAGGGAAGCGCTTCGCCAGCTCCTTCATCGAGTTGCGGATCTGCTCGGCGACGTCGAGCGCGTTCGACCCCGGCGTCTGGAACGCCGCGATGACGGCGGCCGGTTTGCCGTTGAAGGTGCCGTACTGCGCGTAGTTGAGCGACCCGAGCTCGACGCGGGCGATGTCCTTCACGCGCACCGCCGACCCATCGGGATTCTCCCGCACGACGACGTTCGCGAACTCTTCGGGCTCGACGAGGCGCCCCTGCGCCCTCACGGTGAACGTGAGCTGCTGACCCGGCGGGGCCGGCTCCGCGCCCACCTGACCGGCCGGGTTGACGACGTTCTGGGCGCGTATCGCGTTCTGCACGTCGGTCGCCGTGAGCCCGAGCCGCGCGCACACGTCGGGCTTGAGCCAGATGCGCATCGAGTAGTCCGACGAGCCGAGGTTGCGCACGTCGCCGACGCCCTTCACGCGGAGCACCGAATCGTTGATGTTGATGAGCGAGTAGTTCGCGAGGAACGCTGCGTCGTAGCGGCCGTCGGGCGAGTAGAGCGAAATGACGATGAGCGGGAAGGCGAGCGACTTCTTGATGGTCACCCCGAAGTTCTTCACGTCCTGCGGGAGGAAGGGCTGCGCCTGCGAGTAGCGGTTGTTGACGAGCACGTTGTCCACGTCGCCGTCGGTGCCGACGTCGAACGTGACGGTCTGGTTCATCGACCCGTCGTTCGCGTTGGTCGACTGGACGTAGA
>JBPYEE010000788.1:0-2761 GCA_051985095.1 Vicinamibacterales bacterium
GGCGGACACCAACACCTGTGGTTCGCCGCCGTTTGGTGACACTCTCAGAATCCCCTTGCCTCCTTGGTCGGCAAACACGATCCAGTCGCCGTCCCACGTGACGCCGTACGGCGGGTCGGCCTTGCAAATCGTCACGGGTGTGCCACCGCTCAGCGCGACCTTCTTGAGGGTCGAATCCTGGAATGAATAAAACCCGATCCACTGGCCGTCCGGCGAAAAGAAAGGGCTCATCACGTCGAGGCTCGTGCCGGGAATCGGGTGGGCATCCTCCTCGGTCAACGACCGCAGATACAACTGCGCGACCTGGCGCGGCGCGTCCAGCGCGGCACCGTTGCCAGCCGCGTACGCGATACGCTGGCCGTCGGGAGACAGCGCCATCACGTCCGAACGTCCCGCGAACTGTTGACGGTCTGGCAGCACGATCCGGAATCGCATGACGGGCAATTCCGGCGATCGTCTGATGCTCGCGAAGAACCACGCGAGCACGCCGGAGGCGATTAATACCGTCGCTGCAATCGGAATCAAACGTTTCCATCCCGCTCTCAACCAGGTGGCCGTTGCCACCGCCGACGGGGGTTCCCGCTCGGTCACGACGAAACGCACGACGCTGGCGTCGGACACCCGCTGATGTCGGTCTCTGTCGAGGCATCGTCGCAAGAGACCGCGAATGCGTTCTCCCACGCCAGAGGGCAGCGCGTTCCAGTCCGGCTCGGTTTTGAGCACGTTCGCGAGCGTGTCCGCCACGTCGTCCCCGTCAAACGCCCGGATGCCCGTGAGCATCTCGTAGAGCACACAGCCAAAGGCCCAGATGTCGCTGCGCTTGTCAGCGGCTCGCCCCTTCGCCTGCTCAGGCGACATGTATGCCGCCGTTCCGAGAATCACGCCGACGCCGGTCATCATCGCGGGCGAGGTGATCGTCGGTGACCTCGACAGGTCCGACATCGATCCCGTTGCTTCAACAGCCTTCGCCAATCCGAAGTCGAGCACCTTGACGTTGCCGTCTTTGGTCAGCGCGATGTTCGCCGGCTTCAGGTCCCGATGGATGATGCCCTTCTCATGCGCGGCTTCGAGGGCCTCCGCGATCTGCTTGGCAATGCCGAGCGCCTCGTCCACGGGAATGCGACCCTGTGCGATGCCCTTGTCGAGGCTCTCGCCGTCGACGAGTTCGAGCACCAGGAACTGCGTGCCGTTCGCTTCCTCCAGTCCATAGATTTGCGCGATATGCGGATGGTTGAGCGAGGCGAGCACCTGGGCTTCGCGGCGGAACCGCGCGACTCGTTCGGGATCGTTGGTGAACGAGGCGGGCAGGATCTTGAGTGCGACGTCGCGACTGAGCTTCGTGTCCCTGGCGCGGTAGACTTCGCCCATGCCGCCAGCGCCAAGTAACGCCGCGATTTCATACGAGCCGAAATGATGTCCCGCGCTTATTGCCACGCAGCACTCGAACGCACGACCATCAATGTCACCGGCCTTTCGGCAGCGTCGACGTCCAATTCAGGACGAGATCAATCCGTGTCACCGATGCGGTGTTCGTCGCCGTGCAGTCATGGAACAAGAATTTAGGGCCGTCGGATTGGACATCGTAGCAGCGGCCGATCCCGCAGCGCTGCGACTCGGGACGGCGAAATAACTCGCGTGGCTTACCGACGACAAGCGAACTCGACGGCGCGATATCACCCGCCATGATCGGGGTAGCGGAGCCTCCGCCTGCGACGCGGCCGAGATAGTAGATCCATCGTCCATCAGCAGACCATGCGGCGTTGGAGCCGGACCCGGCAGAAACTTGCGTCCGCGACCCCGGTCTCGGAAATGCCTGGGCCACGACGACGTCCTGCCCCATCTCTGAAGTCGTATACGCGATCCAACGGCCGTCCCGCGAGACGTCAGGCTCCGTGCCAATGCCGAGTGGGACGACGGTGTTCGTTGTCCGGCCGTCACTCTCGATTACCTTGATTTCAAAGCGCTTCGAATCAGGCGAACTGAGAAACACGATACGCCCGTCTGGCAGCCACTGTGCCGGCCACAACGTCCGCCGCTCCTCACGCAGCAAGACGCGGTCCGGTGATGACCCATCCGGCGTGATCACGACCAGGCCGCCATCTTTACCGACGACCAGCCGCCGACTATCTGGCGACCATATCGCAACGGATGCACCCGCGCAGCTTGCGCACGCTGTCCACGGCTCCATGACGAGCGCAGGCGTGCCCGACGAGTCATCAACGCCGTGAATCTGGGCAATATTGAGGTGGTTCAGCGATGCGAGCACCTGCGCCTCTCGCTCGAAGCGGGCGAGGCAGTCGTGGTCGGCAGCGACGTCGGACGGGAGCACTTTGACGGCGACATCGCGGCTTAGGCGGCTATCGCGGGCTCGATACACCTCGCCCATGCCGCCGCCGCCGATCAGCGACTGGATCTCGTAAGCGCCGAGGCAAGTACCGGGAGCGAGGCCCAAGCTGGACTGTAGTGGTGCGCCGCATTATACCGGTCGGTGGGCTCGCAACCCCTACTGTCCGTTGGAAATCGGTCGCCGAAAGCGGTGGCCCGCATGATCGGGGGCGTCGCGGGACCCTCGTCCTCAGGTTTCCGAACAAAAGCAGCAGAGTACTGCCGTCAGCGCTTGCACCTTCGATCGGCTGACGGTAGAACTCACCGTTTCCACGTCGATTTACCGCCCTGTCAGTTCAGTCCTGGCGGACTCACCGAGGGGTCGTCGATGGGATGGAGTTGTTGATGCCCCGCGCAAACCTCCACGAGCCGTCGG
>JBPYEE010000789.1:0-8665 GCA_051985095.1 Vicinamibacterales bacterium
GACGATCTCCGGGGATGTTCTCGAGGCACGCCGCTGCGTCGGGAAATACCGCCGCCATCAGGTCGGCGGCGCGCATGCGCTGGAGCTGTGGCGGCACCTTCTTGCCGTGCCGGTTGCGGGGGACGGCGAGCGCAATGGTCGTGTTCCAACGCCACCGGGTCTCGAACACGGGCGCGTCGAGCAGCGCCTGAACCAGGACGTCGCGCGCCGTGGCCGGGTGCAGATAGCGGAAGACGTCGGACAGCGGAAAGGAATGCTGCGGCCCGAGGGACAAGAGCAGGGCCTCGTCGGTGGCCGCCGCCTGCAGCTCGAAGTTGAATTGCCGGCAGAATCGTTTCCGCAACGCCAGGCCCCACGCCCGCGTGATCCGGCTGCCAAAGGGTGCGTGCAGCACCAGCTGCATGCCACCTGACTCGTCGAAGAATCGCTCGGCGACCAGCGTCTCCTGCGACGGCAGGACTCCCAGCTGGCGCCAGCCATCGGCAAGGTACGCAACCGCCTGTTCCGCCGCGTCCCGGGACGTCGCTGCCTCGCGCGCGAGCCAATCGCTGGCGCGCGTGGCCCGGAAGGCGAAGTCGGCGCCAGTCTCGGCGTCTGCCGCGAGCCGCGCGTCGAGATCGGCACGGAGATCGCTGACAGCCCGCGACAGTTCGTCGCTTCTCGCCGGGGCCTCGCCGAACCAGAAGGGAATCGTCGGCGGCGCGCCCTTCGCGTCAGCGACCCGGACGACGCCGCCAGCCACCTGCAGGATGCGCCACGACATGTTGCCGAGCTGGAAAATGTCGCCCGCCAGGCTTTCGATTGCGAAGTCCTCATTGACCGTGCCGATCAGGGTGTCATCGGGATCGAGCACGACGCGGTAATCGGCGACCTCCGGGATCGCGCCGCCCGAGGACAGCGCCAGCTGCCTGGAACCGCGCCGCCCGCGGAGCCGGTGATGGATTTCGTCGCGATGAACGAGCGCGCCGCGGCGGCCGCGCGCGGTCGCGAACCCGTCGGCCGTCATGGCGATCACCGCCTCGAAGTCCTGACGCGGCAGGGCCCGGTACGGCCATGCGCCCCGGACCAGGGCAAACAGATCGTCCTCGGTGCACTCGCGGCACGCCGTTTCGGCAACGACCTGTTGCGCCAGGACATCGAGCGGCGCGTCGTGCGTCACGATCGCGTCGAGCTCGCCACGGCCGGCGGCGCGCAGCAGCGCGATGCACTCAATCAAGTCGTCGCGGGACACCGGAAAGAGTCGGCCCTTCGGCATTCCAGCGATGGTGTGGCCCGAGCGGCCGACACGCTGCAGCAGCGTCGCGATCCGGTGGGGCGACCCGATTTGGCAGACGAGATCGACCGCGCCGATGTCGATCCCCAACTCGAGGGAGGCGGTGGCGACCAGCGCGCGCAGCTGGCCCGATTTGAGCCGCGATTCCGCGTCGTGGCGCGTCTCCTTCGAGAGGCTGCCGTGATGGGCCGTGACCGCCGCCTCACCCAGCCGGTCGCTCAGATGGCGGGCGACGCGCTCCGCCATCCGCCGCGTGTTGACAAACACCAGCGTGGTGCGGTGATCAACGGCTAACTGCGCGAGCCGGTCGTACTGTTCTTCCCAGACCTCGTGCGACATGACCGCTTCCAGCGGCGAACGCGGCAGCTCCAGCGCGAGATCGACCGCGCGCCGGTGTCCCTCGTCGACGATCGCAACATCGTCGGGACCCCTGCCGGCCCCGACGAGGAACCGCGCCACCTCCGCGATCGGTTTCTGGGTCGCCGAGAGGCCGACACGAATGAGCGGACCGTCGACGAGCTGGTTCAACCGCTCGAGCGAGAGCGCGAGGTGTGCGCCGCGGCGGGTGCCAATCACGGCGTGAATCTCGTCGACGATGACCGTGCGGACCGTGCGCAGCAGCTCGCGGCTGCGGGCCGCGGTGAGCAGGAGATACAGCGATTCGGGCGTGGTGACGAGAATGTGCGGCGGCCGGCGCAGCATCGCCGCTCGCTCCGAGGCCGTCGTATCGCCGGTGCGGACGGCCGCCGTGATCCGTGGGACCGCCAGGTGCATCTCGTCGGCGACCTGTGTGATCCCGCGCCGCGGCTCGGCGAGGTTCTTGTGAATGTCGGCGCTCAATGCCTTCAGCGGCGAAACGTAGACGACCCGCGTTTCATCGGTCAGTGGCCGCTGCAGCCCTTCGAGCACCAGATCGTCCAGCGCGGTGAGGAAGGCGGCGAGGGTCTTTCCCGACCCGGTGGGCGCCGCGACCAACGTGTGGCGCCGTTGACGGATCGCATCCCACCCGAGCGCCTGCGCTCTGGTCGGCTGGCCGAACGTCGCGGAAAACCAGCGTGCAGTTACCGGATGGAAGGCCGTGAGCATTCCGTTCAGCCTACAGCTTTTTGGATCCTTCGGGCGAGGTTGACGAATGCGCTCGTTTCCGCTTGATTGCCGCCGAACTGGTCGCCTATCTTCTGGCAGAACTTGCCGACCCGTTCGCCTCGTCCCGTCCCAGTCAAGGAGGGTCTCGTGCGATCTTATCGTCCGTTCTTCCTCGCCGCGCTCATGGTGTTGTGCGTAGCAATCGTTGCCCGGGCTCAGGAAGCGTCCGTCATCGGCACCGTGGTCGACGAAACGAAAGCGGTGCTGCCCGGTGCGGCTGTCACCGCGACGAACCTCGAAACCGGTGGTCAATCCGTCGCCGTGAGCGATCAGAACGGCGAATATCGACTGCTGCAGCTGCCACCAGGCAAATACAAAGTTCAGGCGGAGCTGAGTGGCTTTACAACGGTCGTCGTCCCATCGGTCGAGCTGTTGGTCGGCCAGAACGCGACCGTGCCGTTCACGCTGAAGCTCGCGCAGGTGACCGAGACGCTGACCGTGACCGGTGAAGCGCCCCTCGTCGACACCGCCTCGTCGCAGGTCGCGGGCAACGTCGATCGGCGACAGATGGAGTCGCTGCCGCTTCAGGGACGCAACTGGATGGAGTTGTCGAAACTGGTCAAGGGCATTACGGCCAACGACGTCACCAACACGCCGGGCGTGAGCGCCGATGACATGTTTCAGTTGAACCTCGACGGCCAGCAGATCACGCAGAAGATTGCCGGATCGGGGTTCGGCCAGCCGCGGTTCAGCCGCGAGGCGATCGCCGAGTTCCAGATCGTGACGAACCAGTTCGATATCACGCAGGGCCGATCGGCCGGCATTGAGGTGCAGGCGATCTCCAAATCGGGCACCAACCTCAATTCCGGCAGCGCATACGGCTTCTTCCGGAGCGATCAGTTCAATGCGCCGGACCCCGTCGCCAACAAGGTGCTCCCGTATTCGAACCAGCAGATTGGCGGCAGCTTTGGTGGTCCGATCATCAAGGACAAGTTGCACTACTTCGCGTCCTATGAGTACGAGCGCGAGCCGGGGACGGTCTTCAGTTCGCCGTCGACGCTGCCGGGTCAGACCTTCACCGAGCCGTATCAGAACGGGCAGAAGAGCCTGCTCGTGCGCGTCGACGACCAGCTGTCGACCAACAACCGCCTGTCGGTTCGCGGGTCGTGGTGGGATTGGGCGAACCCGTTCGTGCTGGGGGTGAACGGCCACCCGTCGAATGCCTCGGCGCAGACCAAGTCGGCGATCAACGTCCTGGGCACCTGGTCGCGAGTGCTCTCGGAGAACAAGGTGCTCGAGGTCCGCGGTGGCTACAACAACTTCGACTGGACGAATTCACCCGAACCGTCCATGTTGAACGTCCCTGAATACGATTTCCCGGGTGGGCTGACAATCGGCGCCCCGTACAACTATCCACAGCACCCGCGGCAAAACAACCTCGAGAGCCGCGCTGACTTGAGCTGGCACAAGACGCGCCACGACATCAAGATCGGCGCCGAGTTCATCTACGTGCACGACACCGGTGATTGGTACATTCAAACGGCCGGCCGCTACACCATGACGAGCGTGCCGTCAAACCTGGGGACCCTGGTTCCCGCCAGCGCGGCGCTCGATCCGGGGGCCTGGAACCTGTCCAGTCTCAGTCCGTTCGTCCAGGTATTCAACCAGAACTACTCGTACACGGGATGGACCAACATCATCGACACGCCGCGTCCCACGTGGGCGATGTGGATCGGCGACAACTGGCGCGCCAGCGACCAGTTGACGATCAATTACGGGATTCGCTGGGATGCGGATCCGAACGTGGCGTCGGCGCCCAACATCAAGACCAACTCGATCCTGATCAACAACGGCCTGACGTCGCCGATTAACGCCTACGGTTCCGGGACCAGTGACTATGGATACCGAGAAGGGATCCGCGACTGGAAGGACGTCGCGCCTCGCGCCGGCTTCACCTACAACGTCGGCGGCCGCAACGATCTGGTCATCCGCGGGGGCACCGGAATCTACTTCGCATCGCCCGTATCGAACGTCACCTTCAGCCCGTCGGTGTACAGCAACTTGATCACGGCCGCCTTCCCGAACGACGGCCGCGCGAACTTCATCAGCAACCCGACCAATGGTGTGCCGGCGTCGGCGTTCCTCAATGGCACCGCGCCGCTCCCGGTGCAGTCGCCGCGCGTGATCGCGCCGACCTTCAAGAATCCGTACACCTGGCAGAGCAGCATCGGCTTTCAGAAGCAGTTGAACGAGGTGACCGGGATCGAAGCCGATCTCACGCATTACAACGAGTACCGCGACACGCGCAGCATCGACGCGAACCTGACCTACAACCCGGTCACCGGCTATAACCAGTTGGTCTCGGCGGGCCGGCCGAACCCCGCCTGGGGGCAAGTGCTCGAGTTCACCTCCGACGGCCGCAAGGATCTGACGCAGATCTCGACCGGTGTCACGCGCCGGCTGAAGAACAACTTCCAGGCCGGCGTGACCTACACCCTGATGCTGGCGATGCACGACGACGGGACACTCGGGTACACGAATCCAACAGAAAACAACCCGTTCGATTACCTGAACGGCGAGTACGCGACGTCAACCGACTTCCAGCGGAATACGGTTCGCGTCTGGACGCTGTACCAGATGCCGTGGGGGATTGCGGCGAGCGTGTCCTACTTCTACGGGTCTGGAAACCGGTTCGCCGCCGTTATCGCTGGGACGCCGTACGGCAAGACTGGCAACAACCGCATCGACCTGGCCAACAACGGCGGACCGGCGGCGACGATCACCGTTCCGGCAGCCGTGTTGAGCCGGTGGGATGGACCGGCCGTCATCACGTCGGGCATGACCATTCCGCGCGATGCGCTTGAAGGGTTGCCGCTCCAGAAAGTGGACCTGCGCCTGACGAAAGACATCAAGCTGTCGGGATCGTACAAGTTGCAGCTCATCGGCGAGGTGTACAACCTGTTCAACCACGCCAACTACGGCAGCTACAACATGACGCTCAGCGCCACCAGCCCGGCCACGACCGCGCTGTTTGGCACACCGGTCCAGAATACGGGGAATGCGTATGTGCCTCGCGAGGGGCAGCTCGCATTCCGGTTCGCGTTCTGACCCACACCCGGTGATTTGGTCGCGCCGGGGGCCACGGCCCCCGACGCGGTCTGGCTAGCGCGGCCGCGCCTCACCCGGATCCCTGCGCACATCGAGCGCAGCCGTCGCCGTGCGGCCGTCAACGGTCATCCGGATTCGGTAGGTCCCTGGCGCAACGCGCTCGCGCTCGTTGCGCCGGAGATCCCACAGGACGCGATGGATGCCCGCCTCGCGCGGTCCCGCGAGTTCCTTGACCACGGCGCCTGTGCCGTCGACGACCTGCAACGCCACCGGCTGACTGGCGCTTGATTTCAGGTAATACGAGAGGACGGCATCCGGCGGATTCCTGGCGCGGAACATGTCGTCGGCGCCGCCATGCCAGGTCAGCTTGTCTTCGTCCCACAGGATGGCGGGCCGGGGCGGAAACAAGTACTCGGTCTTGGCCAGAACATCGGCGCTCAGCTGTTGCAGCGCGCTGATGTCGTCCATCACGTAGAAGCTGCGGCCGTGCGTCGCCAGGATGAGATCCTGGTCTCGCGGATGGACGATGACATCGTCGGCCTTCGTCGCGGGCAGATTGCGCATGAATGGAACGAATGTCTTGCCGCCGTCCAGCGAGATGAAGAACCCGAACTCGGTTCCCACCCAGACCAGGTTGCGGTTGAGGCGATCTTCGCGCACGACGTTGATGTGCCCGCGCGGCGGCAGCGTTGACGACAGATCGATCCATGTCGCGCCCCAATCGGCGGTCTTATACAGGTGTGGGCGGTAGTCGCCCGAGTGATGACCGTCGAATGCGGCGTAGGCGGTGGCCGCGTCGAAATGCGACGGCTCGACCGACTGGACGTAGTAGGGGGACGGGAATTTCGCCGCGTGGTCGGCGACGCTGGTCCACGTCACCCCCGCGTCGCGCGAGACCTGCAGATTGCCATCGTCGGTTCCGACCCAGATGACGCCGGGAGCGACGGGCGATTCAGCGATTGCGATGATCGTCCCCCAGCTGCCCACGCCATCGTTTTTCGCCGTCATCGGCTGGGCGCCGCTGACCCCCATGATCGCGAGCTTGTCGCGATCGATGGCCCGGGTGAGATCGCCGGTGGCCGTCCAGCTGTTGCCGCGGTCATGCGAAACGAACAGGCGTTGCGCGCCGAAGTAGAGCGTCTGGGGATCGTGCGGTGACATCGCAAACCCTGGATTCCAGTTGAACCGCAGGACTTCATTGGGCCCGAGCGGCGTCACGATGTTGCCCGACGGCGGGAGCGCCGTCGCCCCCCGGCCGCCTCCGCCGGCCGGCCGCGGCGGCGTCGGCGTGATGTACTTCTGCTCGCCGAGACGGAAGTTGTTGCGCCACAGCGGCGCGCCGCCGTTGCCCGACACCGACATGTACACGATGTTGGCGTCGGATGGGTCGACCCCGACGTGGAACCCGTCGCCGGCGGCCAGTTCGAACCAGTGCTCTTTGGTGATGCCGCCGTTGTTACGCACGCGGCTGGGCCCGCCCCACACGCCGTTGTCCTGCGCGCCCCCGTAGATGTTGTACGGCTCCCGCATGTCGACGGCGACCTGATAGAACTGGCCCATCGGCATCCAGTTCTGCAGCTGCCAACTGACGCCGCCGTCGTACGAGAAGTCGACGCCGCCGTCGTGGCCGAGCAGGATGTGTTTCGGATTGTTCGGATCGATCCACATCGCGTGGTGATCGGGATGACTGGGTGGCAACGGCCCGCGTTGATCCCGTTCGAAGGGGGCGACCAGCGACGAAGGGGTTTGGGTCGGCACGGGCAATCGCGCCAGGATCCCTTCGGGAATCGTTGTGAACGTTTTCGCGCCGTCGGTGGACTTGTACAGCGTCCGTTCGAGCGCGAACACGACGTTTGGATCCTTCGGATCGACCCGGATCTGACTGAAATACATCGCGCGGCCGTTGTCATTCGACGTCAACCGCCAGGTCGCGCCCTTGTCGTCCGAGCGCCAGATTCCGGCGCGCTGCGGGTCGAGCGGCGCCCCGGCTGTGTTGGCCCGGCCGCCGCCCCCGCGACCGGCGCCAGCGCCGCGGCCCGCGGCACCGCCGCCGCCTTCCGGCCCGCCCCCGCCGAAGCCGCTCTGCGGTCCGGGTTCGATCATGGCGTAGACCACGTTCGGACTGCTGCGCGCCATCGCGAGCCCGACGCGGCCCCAATTGCCGTATGCTGGCAATCCGCCGCTTTCGATCCTGGCCCACGTCTTGCCCGCGTCGGTGGTCTTCCACAAGGCGCTGCCCGGTCCGCCGCCGTTGAACCCCCACGCGGTTCGCCGCCGCTGATACGACGCGGCGATCAGGATCTGTGGATTCGAGGGGTCCATTACCACATCGATGAACCCGGTGTCGGCATCGATCCATTTTGATTTCGTCCACGTCTTGCCGCCGTCCACGGTTTTGTAGAGCCCGCGCTCGGGATTCGCCTTGAACAGGTCGCCGGCCGCGGCGACGTAGACCACATCGGGATTGCGCGGGTCGATCACGATGCGGCCGATCGTGCCGCTGTCGCCGAGGCCCATGAAGGCCCACGTGGTGCCGCCGTCGGTGGACTTGAAGATCCCACCCCCGTAGGAGGTGCTCTGGCGCTGATTGGCCTCGCCGGTGCCGATCCACACAATCTGAGCGTTGGAGGGCGCGATCGCGATGTCGCCAATCGACAGATTCGGTTCGTCGTCGAACACCGGGAACCATGTCGTGCCGTTATTGACCGTTTTCCACACCCCACCGGTGGCCGCGCCGACGAAGACGACGGCCGGATTGCCTTCGACGGCTTCGATGTCATCGACGCGGCCCCCCATGTTGACGGGGCCAATCGGCCGCCATGTGAACTCCTGCAGCAGGCCGTCTCGATCCGATCGCTGGCCGCTGAGCATTGCGAAGCCGCAGAGCAGGAGGAGGGACACACTTGCACATAGAGGTTTGATGGCTGTCATGATGCGGCAAGTATAGAATGCGCGCAGTATCCGGGAGGCCTCATGTTCCGAGCGAGTATTCTCGTCGCGACGTTTGCACTCATTGCCGCGCTCGGTGCGGCGCCGGGATCCTCGACGACCAGGATCGACGTGACGGTCCACGAGGGGACGTCGATGGCGGTGGCCGTGTCACCCGACGGCCGGACGCTGGCGATCGACATGCAAGGCAGCATCTGGACGCTGCCCGCGACGGGCGGCACGGCCACGCGGATCACCGACGTCTTCAAC
>JBPYEE010000790.1:0-3846 GCA_051985095.1 Vicinamibacterales bacterium
ACGGTCACCGTCACGGTCGCCCATTCCTGAGCGACCGCCGTTCCGGCGGTCCGACACGCCGATCCGCCGGGAGCGAGTGGCATCGAAGTCATCGAATCGACCAACGAGTCCCGCGACACGCTGTCAGACCGATGTTCCGGGCGAGAGCCTGGCGATCAGGCGCGGCGCGCCGCTGATCGTTCGACAGTCGCAGCTCGCTCAGGTCGTCTATCTCGGCGGCGCCGGGTCAACGATCGCGACCGGCGAACCGTCATGCGCGCGCACCGAGTCCCTGGCGAGATCGACCGGCGTGCCGCACGTTCCGCAGGTGACCGTTTGCACGCGTGGCCGGAGCTGATCGATCTGAGCCGGGGTCAGCGGTGGGACGAAATCGACCGGGTCGAATTCAGGGGACACGCCTCGCGCCCGTGAAGAGGCCGCGATTGCGTGCTTCGATCCGGTCGCGTGTTGGACTTGGACTGAGCGACGCTAGCGCCGGCGCTGCGGCTCCCGGTGCTCGTCGCGCCGGGCGGTTCGATCCCACTGATGGTTATGGTAGACGGTGCCGCGGCTGCCCTCCCAGCGACCGGCGTAATACTGTCGGCGGTTGTAGTAGGGCGCGACCCAGTACGCCCCTTCGTACGGTCGGCGCGTCCAGTAACCGTTGTGCCACACGTATCGCGAGCCCCGCGGGTACCAGTAGCCTTCGACCCACACGTATTCCGGACCGGGCTGCGCAGGCACGACGTAGGCGCGTGGCGGTGGTGGCGGATGGCCAAAGTGAAGGTCGAAGGAAATCTGCGCGTCGGCGGCGGACACCGACGCGAAGAACATGGCCGCAGCGGCGATGACCGGTAGCAGTCTTCTCATACCTGCCGCGGGTGCAATGGGTAAGCCAGTGGGCCTTACTTCGGAGCGTGATCTCCAAGGCCGAGGTGCGTTGGCATCGATGTTGATCGCTCAGAGGTCGTCCAGCGCTTCAAGTTGTGCCGGATCGATCACCGCATCGAGAAAGCTCGTGAACACGCGCAGCGCAAATGCGAGATCGGCTTCCGTGTGCGCCACGCACATCAACCACTGTTCGTCGAGCCCCGGCGGCAGCAGCACACCGCGGTTCACGCCCCAGATCCACTGCGCGAAGGCAAGATCGAAATCCGTCGCCAGGTAATCGCGGTAATCCCGGATGGGACTCGTCGACCAGGTGACGCAGGCCTTTGCGCCACATTGCACCACGTGCGCCGGCATCCCGCGCACAGCAAGCGCCGCCTGGCATTCGGCTGCGAACGCCTGGTTGCGCGCGATCACACGGCCGGTTTCCTCGGGCGTGCAAATCTCGGCGAGGACCGCACGTGCCGCCGCCATGCAGAGCGGATTGCCGTTGTAGGTCCCGACGTGCAGCACCCGGCCGGTCGCGATCGCGTCCATGCAGTCGCTCGACCCGCCGAACGCGCCGAGCGGCAGACCGCCCCCGATGGATTTGCCGATCGCCATGAGATCCGGCAGCACGCCATATGTTGCGGCGGCGCCGTGCCATCCGGCTGTAATTCCGGTCTTGACCTCGTCGAACAACAGCAGCGTGCCGAACGCCCGGGTGCAGGCCCGGACCTGCTCCAGGTATCCCGGTGCGGGCAGGCAGATGCCGATGTTCTCCATGACCGGTTCGACGATGAAGCAGGCCACGTCTCGGGCTGCGAGCGCGCGCTCAAGTGCGTCGACGTCGTTGAATGGCACGACGGTCGCATCGCGGAGGACTGCCGGCGGCAGGCCCTCGGTTGAGGGCACCGACGCCGGTGCCGACGGCGGGCCCGCCGCCTCGCGGGCGGGTTTGGTCGACACGAACACGGTGTCGTGATGTCCGTGATAACCGCCTTCGACTTTGACGACGCGCGATCGGCCGGTCACTCCGCGAGCGACGCGAATCGCGTCCATCGTTGCCTCTGTGCCGGAGTTGGTGAAACGCCATTGCGGGAGGCCGAAGCGGGCCGCGAGCATCTCGGCGACGCTCGCCGTGTCCTCGCAGGGACTGACGAACAGCGTGCCCCGGGAGAGCTGATCGGTGAGGCTGCGGCACAGCGCCGGGTGCGAGTGGCCCGTGAAGAGCGCACCGTACCCAAGGGTAAAGTCGACGTAATCGTACCCGTCGACGTCCTGCATGTGGGCGCCAGACGCGGCGCGCATCACCAGGGGATGCGGTTCGTAAAACTGAAAGCTCGACGCGACGCCGAGCGGCAGCACCCGTTCTGCGCGCGCCATCGCGCGTTCGGACTGTGTGGTGCGGAGCACATATCGAACGAGCTCGCGCCGGGAAATCTCGCGTGCGGTCGCGCCGTACGACGACTCGGGTGCGGCGGGCTTCGCAGTCATTGCCGGTTCCTCCGTTCGAACAGGAGCGGGCCATTTATAGCAGAAAGTCTGCAGGGCGCCGGATCTGGCCAGTTCATTCATTCGAGCATCCAGCTGAAGCGCTCACGGCCCGCTGTCGGGGCCCTCGACAGGCAGTGTCGTCGCGGCGCTCGGAAGGCGAGGCCGGCAGCCGTTTCCGTCTGAGCGCGCCAATCGCGATCTGGCGCTCGTCTTGATCTGCCAGTCGTCGTGGCGTGGCGCGGATCGATCGTGTGCGCACTGCTGTTGTGGGCGTGGCCCTGCCACGCGCAAAACGCCGACGAGAGCAATCCGTGGTTCGTGCGGTGCGGCGTGACCGCCGGGCGCATCGTGTCGACCAATCCCTTCGCGCGGATCGGCGATGAGGGGGCCAGCGCGATCACGGGCGGCCAGGATCTCGCGTTGGAGATCGGCCGTCAGACCGATGGCAGCCAGGAGTGGCATCCGCTGTACGGCATGCCCGCCTACGGCTTCGGGGTCTCGCTCGGCTCGTTTCGCAATGACGTTGCCCACACGCGGCCCGTCGATGCCTACACGTTTTTCTCGTGGCCGTTTCTGCCGCTGACCAATCGTTTCGATCTGACCACCGACTTCGGTATGGGCCTGTCGTGGCACTGGAACCAATACAGCGACCAGACCGCTTCGTCTCGAGGCACGCTCGGCTCAGACCTCAATGCGTACATCGATTGGGGTTTCTATCTGCGGTGGGCGACGACGTCGCGGACGCTCATCTACGGGGGCATCGACTATACGCATCGGTCGAACGGCGGGATGGTGCAGCCAGACCAGGGGATCAACACCATCGGCCCCAAGATCGCGGTCCGGTACAACTTTGCGCCCGAGACGCCCAGGCCGCCGGCAACCGAGCGGCTGCCGTTTGAACCGTCGTGGGAGGTCATCGTCGGTGGAGCGGCCGGAGTCAAGAGCGTCGCCGAGCAGACGACGCCACTACTGGTGCAGCAGGACTTTGGCACCGCGAACGCCACCGCCGCCGCAGAGTTGCAGTTTTATCGATTCGGCAAGATCGCGGGCGGCACCGATCTCATATACGACAGCTCGGTTGGCGCGCGCATCGACGGCGCCAACACCCTCGAGCGCGCTGCCGTTGGTCAACGGTGGGCGGTGGGCATCTATGGCGGCTACGAACACGTCATCGGAAGGTTCGGCGCGATCGTCCAGCCGGGTTACATCGTCGCGCGAGGATACGACAACGCCGGCGGGTCGCGGTTCTACACGCGCTACGGCTGGCGCTATCACATCAGCGACCGCTTCTACAGCTCGGTGGCCATCCGCGCGATCGGCGGGCGAATCGCCGACTCCCTCGAATTCGGCGCCGGCTATCGAATGCCGCAGTAAGGCGGCTTGTTCCGGATCGGTGGATGCACCAGCCCGGGCCTGCTGATGACCGCTCGACCTGACCGCCGTCATTGAACGGAATTGGATTTGCCGACCGAGGGACATCGGCCGTCGACACAGGGCCGTTAC
>JBPYEE010000791.1:0-18168 GCA_051985095.1 Vicinamibacterales bacterium
CTTGAAGAAATACAGCGGCCGCTGTTTGGCTTCCTCGAAGATCCGGGCGAGGTACTCTCCGATGATCCCGATCCCGATGAGCTGCATGCCGCCAACGATCAGCAAGGTCCCGATGAGCGACCCCCACCCGCGCACGAACGGATCGCCCGACGCATATGCAAACAGGATGTAGAGAACGTAGAGCGTTCCAGGCACGAACAGCGCCAGGCCAACGCGGGTCGCCAGGCGCATCGGCGCGGCCGAAAAGGAAAACACCGCATCGAGTGCGAGGCGGATCATCTTGATCGTCGTGTACTTCGATTCGCCCGCCGATCTCGGGGGCGCCTGAAACGGCACGTACGCGCGATTGAACCCGATCCACGACACCAGGCCGCGCAGGAACCGGTGACGTTCGGGCATCGCGCACACGGCTTCGTGTGCGCGGGTGGACAGCAGGCAGAAGTCGGCCGCGCCGGGGACGATCGCCGTTTCGCCGAGTCGGTTGATCAGACTGTAGAATGCGCGCGCCGAAGCCCGCTTGAACCAGCTGGCACCCGCGGTGTCCTGGCGGACCGCCGACACGACGTCGCAGCCCTGCCGCCACAGCGCGATCATCGACGGGACGATGGCGGGCGGGTGCTGAAGGTCGGCGTCCATCATCAGCACCGCAACTCCGCGCGTTACGTCGAGTCCCGCCGACAGCGCCACCTGGTGCCCGAAATTCCGCGAGAGTGAGTACACGCGGACGCGGCGATCGCGCTGCGCCAGGTCGTTCAGGCGGTTCAGCGTCTCATCGTTGCTGCCGTCGTCCACGAAATGGACGCGCCAGTCCAGGTCGTCGACCGTGTCGAGCGTCTGCGCGAGCTCCACGTAGAACCGTTCGATGCCGTCGGCTTCGTTGAAGCAGGGAACGACGATCGCAAGGTTCACGGCACGACCTGAAACAGATAATCGCGGTCGAAGCGCGCGAGCAACCGGAAGTCGGTGCTCGCCAGTGCCGGAGCGACCAGGTCGCGGCCGCCGGGCTTTCCGCCGTGCACGACGACGTAGGCGACGCCCGACTCGCGCATCGCGTTCGCCGCCGTGCCCTCGGGAAATGTCTTGAGGCGTGCCGTTAACGCCAGAAACGCCGCCGGCCATTCGCGCGAGTCGCCGTTGACCATCGGATGCCAGTGCGCGGTCGAGAAGTATTGATAGTCGGCCTCATCGAACCACAGCGGGGTGTTGGCGTAGTCGGGCAGCGCCAGGACCGGGCCCGCGGGGAGTGTCGCGATGTGCTTGTACACCCCCGGAATCTGAAACGGCTGCGGCTGGCCACCGGGGAATTTCACGACGTACGATTCAGCGAGCACGAGGGCAATCGCACTCACCGACAGTACGCGCGTCCAGCCGCCATATCGACGATGCAGCGCTGCACATGCGGTCGCGGCGAGGATGGCCAGCGCGAGGTTCAGCAATTCCGTATAACGGGCCGGAATGCGAAACAGACTCAACCCGGGCACGCGCGCGAGCAGGCCGAAGGGGCTCCAGCCGAAGGTGCCCGAGGCGACCTCGGCCGACGACGGACCAAGCGCGAGCACGGCGGCAACGGCGCCAAGCAGGATGAAGAACCGCGTTCGCCGGAGCCTCCCGTCTTCGCTGCGAATCGCGACAATCGCGCCGATCGAACCAAGTATGACGGTGATCCATCCAAGATAGACGGTCACCTCGCCCCAGATCCACCGTGGACCCTTGATACCGTGCGCGAGCAGCCACTGGCCCGCGAACGTGTTCTCGGGCGGCACGAACCATCCGACCCAGTCGGCCGACGACCCCGCCGCGTACGCCGGCGGCTCGACGTGAAGAACAAAGTAGTGCCGCGCAAACGGCCAGACGCACGCCAGGGCGGCCGCCGCCCCCACGGTCCCCTGGACCAAGTGCCGGGGCCGCAGGCGACGGCCCTCCGCGACGATCAACCACAGCACGAACAGCCCGTCCGCGACGGCGATCAGCACGGCCTGGTACCAGGCGGCCAGCGCCTGCAGCACCACGATCCCGGCGACTGCGAGGAGTCGCACCCACGACGGCCGGTCGACCCAGCGGTCGAGCGCGATGAACGACAACGGGATCCAGAAACACCAAATCAGGTTGAGATGCCCGTGGCCGTGATGAAAACGGTAGAAACAGAAGGTGAACGCCATGCCGGCGACGAGGGCGGCTATGTGATCGCGTGTGTAGCGCCAGGCCAGCAGATGCACCGCGGCGGCCGACCCGGCGTAGGCGAGCAGCCACACGATGTTGTAGGCGAATACCGGATTGCGTGTGACCGCGTACAGCGGAAGGGCAAACAGCGAGATGCCAAACAGATGCTCTCCGTAGGTGAGGGCATTGTGCAGCGGATAGAGCTTGTTGGCCTCGAACAGCACCGGCACGCGCGCGAGCACGGCGTGGTTGTCCCAGGCGAGCACCCAGATGAACGCACGCGCGTCGCCGCCATAGCTCGCCGTCGCGATGTGATCGAAGTTGAAGATTGGCGCCAGCATGATGCGGCCGACGACCGCATACGCGCTCGCAATGGCAATTCCTGTCCCGATCCGTCGCCAGGCCAACGCGCATCAGTCTACGCGACTTCAGCCGGATTGCGCCTTTCGTGTAGGCTAACGCCCGTGATCGCGGACCGCGTTCGGCCAAGAGAGCTCGCGATCGTCTTCATTGGGTTCACGATCGGCGCAATGGTCATGACGCTGCCGCTCTGGCAGCATCCGACACGCCGGCTGCCCTCGGACCTGATCGATACGCTGCTCAACACCTGGATCGTCGGGTGGGACGCCGATCGTCTGCGGCACGGGCTGCGTGGCTTATGGGACGCGCCCGCCTTTTTTCCGTACCGCAACACCCTCGCGTTTTCGGAGAACCTGCTCGGCGTGGCTGTGTTCGTCGCGCCGATCTACTGGCTGACCGGCAACGCGGTGGTTACCTACAACGTGGCACTCACGCTGTCGTTTGCGCTCGCCGGACTCGGCATGTACTTGTTGGCGGCCACGCTGACCGGCAGCCGGGGGTGCGGCTTGATCGGCGCGACCTTCTATGCGTTCTGCCCGCCGCGGCTCACCCAGATCTCGCACCTGCAGATGGTCGCGACCGGCTGGCTGCCACTCGCGCTGTACGCGCTTCACCAGTACTTTGCCACCGGCCGCCGCCGGTGGGTCGCCCTGTTTGCCAGTACTTGCGGAGTGCAGATTCTGTCGAACAGCTACGTGGCGTATTTCATGGCGCTGCCGATCGTGGTCATCACGATCGACGCCTTCTGGCACAACCGCATCCCCCGCGCACGGATGGTCCGCGATCTGGCGGCTGCCACCCTGCTCGTCGCGATCGCGCTGGCGCCGATCGCGACGCGGTACTACACCGTGCGCCGGGAGTATGGACAGGTGCGGCGCCTGGTCGAGATGGACATGGGGGCAGCCGATCTCCGGTCGTACTTCATCGGCAACAAGCTGATCGGCATGTGGCGATGGTTGCGCGCCGACGCGCCGGTCGAGGCTGAACGAGAGCTGTTTCCAGGCATCCTCGTGACGATGCTGGCGGCCGCCGCCCTTGGGTACCTGCCACAACGCACCGAGGCGCGCCGATGGGTGCTGACCTACGGACTGATCGCGCTGGCCGCCGCCGTTCTCTCGATGGGACCCGAGCCCCGGGTGTGGGGCCGGCTGGTGACCAATCACGGCCCGTATGAATGGTTCCTCAGGGTCGTCCCCGGCATGGACGGCATGCGAGTGCCGGCGCGCTTCGCCATCGTCGTTGCGCTCGGGCTGTCGGTCCTCGCCGCATTCGGCGCCCGGCTTGCTGCGGACCGCGTCCCGTCTCTCCCGCGCGGGCCCGCGGTGGCGGCGTGTGTCGTCCTCATCTTCGCCGAGAACTGGATGGCGCCGATCCCGGTGTATTCGTACCCCGCCGCCGGGCGGCCCGCCGATCGGGCCGTCGCGGCGTGGTTGAAGGAGCGTCCGCCGGGCGGGGTCCTGCACCATCCGGTGCGGACGTCCAACTATCAGGAGCTCAGCTACCAATACGCCACGCTGCTCCACGGACATCCGATCGTCAACGGCATCAGCGGGTACGATACGCCGCTGCAGATGCTGTTTCGCGATCCGTACAGCCTCCTGTACGACGGCGACCGTCCGGCGGCCGTCGTTCGCATGCTTCGTTCACTCGGCGTCCGCTACGTCGTGGTGCACGTCGATGACTTTGGCCCGGCCCAGATCGCGCGTGAGGAGCCGCAGGCGGATCTCCGGCTCTTGCGGGCCTCCGGCCAGGTCGTGCAGGAACAGCGTTTCCTCGACACGTTTGCCTTCGAACTGCAGCCGCCGATTGAAATGCCGGAGCCGGCTCATGTCGTGCGGCTCGACCCGGCGGAGTTCGCGCTGTCGGTGTCGACCGCGCCGGATCGGGCCGCCGCCCTCACCGACGGCGATCCGGATTCGCGCTGGTTCGCCGCACAAGATGGAGCCAACTGGATCACAGTGCGCTTCAGTCGGCCCTACGACATTGCGCAAGTCGGAATGGGCCTCTCCGAGCGATCGCTCGTCGACTGCCCGCGGGAGTTGACAATCGTGGCGACCGATCGTCACGGCGCGACGTCCCGCGTGTATCAGGCCACGCCCTATCCGGAGTTCATCGCGGGTTTCCTTCGGGATCCGACCTATCCGCGCATCAGGATTTCGCTACCCTCGAACCAGACCGTCAGTCTGACCATTCAGGAGACTGCGACGGAGGTCGGACGATGGTGGTCGGTCCACGAGCTGGAGCTGTGGCGGCGAACAGCGCAGTAGGACTGCTCACGCTCGCGCTGGCCATTGCCCTGTTCGTCTCGCCGCTCCCGTATGGCGTGCTCACGATTGTGTTCACGGTCGTGATCGCGGCTCTGGTCGCCCTGGCGGAGCAACGCGGCGATCGGCCAGTCATCGTCGCGCCCCGAGGCGTCCTCGGTACTGCAATCGGCGCCGCCTGCGCGATCGTCATCGCAATCGCCGGATATCGATGGGTCGCCCTCGCCGTCTCGCTGCCCTACCACGCCGACATGTTGATCGTCATCCGCGAGGCCACACGTCGGTTCCTGAACGGCCACAATCCGTACACCATCTATCGCGCGTACGACGCTCCGTGGGACATGGCAATGCCGTACGGCCCTCTGCTCTGGGGCCCGTTTGTCGGCGCACAGCTGCTCCGTCTCGATTTCCGCCTGCTGACAATCGCCGGCGAGCTCTTCGTGCCGGCCTGGTGCGGCATCGCGGCGGTGGTCGATGCGACGCGCGGGCGAGTCTTGGCCGCGCTCTCCTGGGTGGCTTTGCTCGGTGCGCTCCTTGCTGCCATCGATCTCCAGCACTTCACCCTGATCGGCCATACCCCGGTGTATTGGCCGCTCTTCCCGCTGCTCGCCTGGACGGTGGCGAGGCAGCGATGGACGGCTGCGGCGTGCCTCCTCGGACTCCTCGTGCTGGCACGCACGACCATGGTCGCCGCCGTTCCCACCCTGTTGATGGCGGTGTTCATCGCGGAGCGCCGGAAGCTTCCGGTCGCCATTCTCGCCCTGGGCCTGACCATCGGCGCGGGGCTCGTCCCGTTCATCATCTGGGGTCCTCATGCGCTGTGGGACTCGATGGTCCTCTCCTACCCGCGGGTCATGAAGGCGGCTGTCTGGCCTGTCCTCGCCAGGCCAGGACTGGAGACGATCGGCCTCACCGAATGGATCCTCGAGCGGCATGGCGGCTGGCTCGTCGTTCCCGTCCAGATCGGCGCGATGGTCGTCGTATACATGGCGTCGTGGATCGCGCTCGACCGCGGTCGGCCTCCGGTGCCGTGGATGGCGCTGGCGTTGTTCGTGTTCAGCATGACCTCGCTGTATCCGGTGCACTATCTCTACTACGACGTCTTGCTCCTGTTGGCCAGTGCCGCGCTTGCCGAGACGCTCGATCCGGCCGCCGTGCCCCGACTCGTCAGGCCCTGGGTCTTGTCCCTTATCGCCGTCGGCGCCGTGCCATTGGCGGTGCTGCATGCGACCGTCTCGCCATGGCCGCGCCTGGTAGCCGGTCAGGACTCCCGGTACCGCGAGTTTCGAACAGGGTTCAGCCCCGTCGAATACGATGGCGGACGCCCGTTTTCCTGGATTGTCGGCACCACCGCTCGCATCGTCATCCCTCGCAGCTCCGCGGACGACGGCGAGATCGTCCTCACCGCTGAATCCCCGTTTGGAGAGCGCGAGCCCCCTCAACGTCTGGCGGCGATCCTCAACGGCGTGCGGCTCGCAGACATGACGATCCCGCCGGGTCGGCGCGAAATCCACCTGCGCGCGCCCCGCGCCACCTGGTGGATTGGCTTCAATGACCTCCAGTTGACGTTCTCGTCGACGGTCGTGCCGCGCGAGGCTGGCGGTGGCGACGACTCGCGCCCGCTCGCGCTGTCACTGAGCCGGCTCGACGTGATTCCTCCGCGGCCTTAAGCGATCTGTGCATTAATTGGGAGCCTCACCATGTTCGGGATCGCCGCAATCGTCACCGCGCTGTGCGTCACCCTGCCGGTCGTGGCGTTCGGCGCGGACGAGCCGGCGCGTCCCGACCCGACGCTGACGGCCCTGGTCGCCGACGCCGCCGGCGTACCGGGTGAATTCTCCGCCGATGCATTGATGCGCATCGCCGCGTCACCGGCTGCGACCGATCGCGCGTGGAGGCGCGAGCTCCTCGACGAGGCATTCATCCGGGCGTACAGCGCGCCGGCGGACGTTCGCCGGACCTCGTCGACCGTTCCCGTCGACAGCCGCCAGTTCGCTGAGCGCGAGGCCGCCGACACGCCGCTGGCGCGGGTCGCGCTCCAATCGCGCGCGACGCAGCTGATGCTCGCCGTCGATCCCGGACGCGCGCGCGAGCTGTTCGAGTGGATCGATCTGTCGCTGGCGCCCGCGTCGTGTGACGACCTCCTGGTCCCGGTCGCGGACGAGTACTACCTCACGGCCAGCCTGCTTGCGCGGCGGGCGTTTGCCCACGATCGCGGTGAGGCGCTGCGGTTCTTCGAGTACTACCTGTGGCGCGCGAACCTGCCCGCCGAGATGGCCGCCGTGGCCCTGGCGGTCGACCGGTTTCAACCGACGCCGCTCGAAGCGGCGCAGCTTGAAGGGCTCCTGACGTCGCTAATGGACGCCGGGACGTCCGACCCCCGCAGTTTCTCGGTCGCCAACCCTGACGTCGTCGGTCGTTTTGCGGATTTGCAGTTCAGCGATCGCGAGCGGACCGTGCCGGGCTGGTTTCTGATCGAAGGCCTGCGCACGTACGTGGCCCGACAACTGGCCGGGCCGCGGTGCAGCGACAGTACGACTGAAGGCCTGCTGCCGTCGACCTTCAACCTGGCGATCAAGCTGCTGCACGCCGACCTGGATGTGAAGCCGCTCGACGACCAGATTCGTCCGTCGCGGCTGTTGACCGGAACGCGTATCGACTGGCTGTGGCAGACGAGTGAGTCGAGCCGCTTGTTTGATACGTGGAGGCAGCTCCGGGGATCGGACAAGGACCCGGTGCCCGTCTCGGTGCGCCGAACCGACGCGTGGCGCGACGCCGCCGAGCACTTCGTCGGTGATCTCGAGCGGTGGACCGGCCGGAGCGAGGCGTCCGAGCGCGATTTTCTCTACCAGAAATCGACGTTGTACGCCAATCTCATCGAGCTGATGCCGCCCAGTGCCGTGCGCACGCGTGCGATCGGCTCCTTCGTCGCGTTTCTGCGGCACGAGAACAACGACCGTTCGCGGCGGACGTTGTGGTTTGTGTTCGTCCGACGTCTCCTCGACCTGTCGCGCAGCGACGCGCGGCGCGACGTGCTCGAGGCAATGGACCGCTCGGGTGATTCGGTCCTGTCGCTGTACGCGCGGCTCGAACGCCTCGTGCCGCCGGCGCGCGGCCCGGCCGACGGCCCGGGGTCAGACCATGCGCGCGAGTAGGCACGCGGCTGCCCAGGGGCGCGTGCCCTGCGCACGCGAGGACTCCGGCAGCAACGCGAGCATGCGGAACATGAGGGGCAGTCGATCAAGTTTGCGCGCGGCCTTCAGCAACGATTTGACCTCGACCGGCGTCCAGCCGCAGCGTTCGAAAAATGGCGGTCCTTCAGGCGGCGCGAACAGATACGGCGCTCCCGCCTGCGCGACGAGGTCGCCGGTGCGCTGCTTCAACATGTCGAGCAGTCCGGGCGACACGAGATCCACGACCCAGTGGTTGAAATTGGCGGCGTCGGCAAGATCGGCGGCGAGCGCGCAGACGTCTGAGGGCATCAGGTAGATCAGGAGCCCCTCGCTCAGCACCAGCACGTTCGCCGCGCTTTGGCCCAGACGCGCGAAGAGGCCCCGGCGCGCGTCGGCGTTCGACAAATCGAGCCGGACACGGTCGAGCTGGCAGGCCGGCGTTGCGGTCCCGAGGACCTGTTCTTTGTAGTCCAGAATCTCGGCGAGATCGACTTCGACCCACCGCAGGGTGGGCGGCAGCGGCATGCGGTACGGCCGCGTATCGAGGCCGGCAGCCAGGTTCACCACCAGGTCGACGCCGCCGCTCACCGCGCGCGTCACGAACCGATCGAACAGGTAGGTGCGCGCCACAAACGACCACGCGTGCTCTTCGCCGAACGGCAACGCCTTGGCGATCCGCTCGCCGCGCTCGCCCGCCAGCGCCCGCGCGTACGGATCGCGGAATGCGGCATCGGGCCGTTCGCTCTCACGCGCGCGATACACCGCGACCCATCGCGCAGTATCGGAGATGTCTCGAATCAGCGGATCGCTCAAGTTGGTCGTGGACCCGGGGTGTGCGTCCCTGGTAGCTACCGGACTGTAATCGTTACATCCGCGGTGTCGAACAGAATCCCGTCGTCGGCATACGCCCGCAGCGTGTAGGTGCCGGGCTGGCTGATCCGCACCCTCGTCGACGCTTTGCCGTCGACGACCTTGATCTTCGTCGGTTCGAAGGTGACGGCTCCTGCGTCGCCCCGATACACGATCCAGATGACGCCCAGCCGGACGCCGCGATCGAGCCGCACTACGGCCTGCTTCAGCGGCCCCTCGACGCGCGCGTTCGATCCGCTCTGGCTCGGCCGATCCGACGGTTTACCGTCGTCGACGACGAACGCGTCCAGGCTCAGCGGCTGGTTGACGCTCGCCGTCCGCGTCGGCGCGCCCTCCACTCTGATCGTGGGCGCCTCGTCGGCTTCTCCCAGCTCGCCCGGCCCGCCGCGATTCTGCTGGTAGACGCTCGCATCGATCTCCCAGACCGGCATCAACGAAGCGAATGCCTTCTCCGTTTTGCCGTGAGCGGTGAGGGTCCAGACCAGATCCTTCTTCCCCCAGTCGCCGGGGACACGAACCTTGAAGACGAATTGCTGCCGTCGGGCATAGAAGTGGGCGGGCTGACCCTGATCGGGCGGCCCCGGCTCGAGAAAGTTGGCGGCGCCGACCGGGACGTCGACCTGCTCCTCGTAGTTCCGGTTCATATACCCGAAGACCATGTTGAAGCTGCCGTCGGCATTCCGCTCCCAGCCTTCGAACACCGGCACGACGTTTTGTCCCGTGGCGTAGCGTACCTGCGCGCGCGCACCGCCCCCCGGGATGACAACGCACCACGCGGCTATCGCGCCAGCCAGCGCGCGCGCCGCCCGAGCGGCCCGCGGGAGTGCGCTAGCGTGTCCCTTTCTCACGATTCCGCTCGTCGAGCTCCGCTTTGAACTCCTCGTCGCTCATGTAATAGAAGGTGAGCCAGTGGCGGGACATGTCGTCGGTCGTGCGGTTCCCGAAGCCGACCCAGTTCCGGGGATCCGGGTTGTATTTGTTGGCGACGGAGTTATCGTGCCAGCTGATTACGTGCATGATCGTCCCCGCCGGCAGCAGCGGGGCGACGTCGTCAGCGTAGTTGTAGACGATCTGCCAGTTGAAGTCGTAGTTGACGCAGTTCAACTGCTCGACGTGCATGTCGGGATAGATCGCTTCGAGACACTGTTTCTTCCCGCGATTGTGCATGTGCGGCATGAATCCGATCAGCCGCGCCGGGCGTTCCATCTTGTAGTAGCCGTCGCTGCGCACATCGGCCGCGCCCGCCGGAATGTCGAGGTCGTCCTGATTCGGGGAGAGGATGGTCCGGATCACGTGCTTCGGCGTGTAGCCCTTCGGATAGAACACGATGCCGACGCTCGTCCGGTCGGTGACGGGCTGCCCGATCGCGTGGTAGTGCATGTTGAAGCGAACCTTCGCTCCGGCCTTCATTAATTTGCCGGCGCCATCGGGAAACACGTCACCGTTCTTGCCGACCGCATATTCCACCAGGACGCCGCCGGGATCGCCGCCTTCGTCGTAGACGAGCGTCTCGACCGCGTGGTGGACGACCCGCGCGGCGCCCGGCGAGGGCTTGGCCTCGACAGCCTTGATGTAGCGGTCCTCGGTCAGGCCGGCGTCTGCATAGAAATTCCCCCACCAGTCGGCCTGTTCCGGCTTGACGGTGAATTCCTTCGGCATCGAGACGATCAGATCCGGTTTGCCGATGTGCCAGCGATCGGAATCGTCGAACGTCCGTGGGGGCGGCAGGTCAGCGGGATTGCCGCGCGGGGCGCCCGCGTCGACCCAGTCGACGATCGTCTGCAGCTCTTTGTCGCTCAGCGACGGATCGTCCTTGAACTTGCGGATCCCGACGGTCTTGTCGACGTGCCACGGCGGCATCTGCCGTCGTGAGACGCGGTCCTTGATCGACCGCGCCCACGGCCGGGCGTCCTCGTAGGTGAGGAGCGACATCGGACCGATTGATCCAGGGCGATGACACCTCTGACACGACTGCTGCAGGATTGGGGCGACGTCCCGCGTGAAGGTGACCTGAGCGTTCGGCAATGTCTGAGCATTCGAAACGAGAATCGGGGCTGTCACCGACACCACGAGTGCAAGGGCGTGAGCCGAACGGCGCATACCAGCCTCCGTGGCGATTATAGGCCTGCTATACTCCGGCGCCATGAAGAACGTCCTGCTCGCCGCCCTCGGCCTGACGGTGGGGCTGACCGCCGCCGACAGTCCCCCAAGCGCCCTCTACAAGACCGGTTCCGAACTCACGACGGCGCTCAAGGCCGGTCAGGCCACGCCGGACATGCTGACCTCGGAGGTCTCGAACAGCGATCGGCATCGCATCAACGTCGTCCGCCGCACGAAGCCTGCGGGGGCGGTGGCCCATGAGGGATTCGCGGAGCTGCACCATATCATCGAGGGATCCGGCACGCTCGTCACCGGCGGCGCCATCGTGCGCGCCACGGGCGGCCGCGGCGGCGCCACGATTCAGAATGGAGTCAGCAAACATGTCGGCCCCGGCGACGTGATCCTGATCCCTGCCGGGATGCCGCACTGGTACAAAGACCTCGACGGGACGATTACGTACCTCGAGGTGCGGTGGGAGGAGAAGTAGGCCGGTCCGGTTAGTTGCTCCGGAGCGCGACGATCGGATCGACCGACGCGGCGCGGCGAGCCGGGACGAACGTCCCGGCGAGCGCCGCTGCCAGCAGCGTGGCCGAGGCCATCACAAACACCAGCGGATCGGTCGCCGTCACGCCAAAGAGCAGCCCCGACAGGAGGCGCGTCAGCAGAAGAGAACCGGCGATCCCGATGATGATTCCCCCCGCCGCGGGCCATAGCCCTTCCATCAGCAGCATTGCGATCACGCGCCCGCCGGTCGCGCCGAGCGCGACGCGAACGCCAATTTCCTGGCGTCGCCGGCTCACGGCGTAGGCGATCACGCCGGCCACGCCAACCACCGACAGCACGAGCGCGAGCCCGGCGAACGCCATGAGCAGCACCGTCCGAAAGCGCGGCTCGATGGTCGAATCCGACACGACGCGCTCCATGGTGGCAACCTTCGAGATCGGGACGTCGCGATCGATTGACCAGAGCACCCGGCGAATGCCTGGCATCAGCGACTGGGCATCCACTGGCGTGCGGATGACCAGCGTCATCGAGTGAAACGACGGCTGCTGCGCGTGCGGGGTATACAACTCAAAGGGCGCCTCGCGATCCAGACCGAAGTGCTTGACGCCCGCGACAATGCCGACGATGGTGCGCAATTTGCCCCCGTAGCGCAATCGATCGCCGACCGGGTCGCGATCGGACCAGAACGCCCTCGCCATGTTCTCGCTGATGACCGCAACAGCGGATGACTCGTCGGTATCGAACTGCGTAAACGTCCGCCCCCGCAACAGCCGAATCTGCATGGCTTCGAAGTAGCCCGGTGTTGCCGACCGGTGTTCTGCGCATGGCTCCTGGCCCGGGGGCGCCGGCGGACGGCCCTCGATCTCAAAGCCGTCGCACGAGTAATCGCTGGCGAGCGGCAGGATGTTGATCGCGCCGACAGCGCGGATCGCCGGGAGCGTCGCGAGTTCCCGTTCGACGCGGCTGTAGAACGGGATCTCGTCGCCTTCGGGGTACCGTGCCAGTGGCAACGAGGTGCGCAGCGTCAGCACATGGTCGGGGCGAAATCCCGGATCGACCTGCTGCAGCCGCCACAGGCTCTTGACGAGCAGCCCCGCGCCGATGAGGAGCACCAGCGCGAGCGCCATCTCTGACACGATCAGCGCGCGTTGCGCGCGGGGCCGCACGCGGCCTTCGTCGCCGCGGCCATCCTCGCGGAGGCCCCTCCGCGCCGCGCGGCGGGTGGCGTATAGCGCCGGACCGATTCCAAAGAGGACGCCGGTGACGAGCGACAAGGCGACCGTGAACAGCAGCACGGCTGCGTCGATCGAAACGGTATCACCGCGTGGAACGCGGTCGCCGCCGACGAGGGCGAGCACGCGCACCGCCAAGCGGGCGACGAGCAGGCCGCACGCGCCGCCTGCACACGCGAGCGCCAGACTTTCGGTCAGCAGGTGGCGGACCAGCTGGGCCCGGCTGGCACCGAGCGCCTGACGAACGGCGAGTTCCTTCTGGCGGGCGGTCGAGCGTGCGAGCAGCAGGTTGGCCAGGTTGACACACGCAATCAGCAGGACGAACGCGACGGTTCCGAGCAGGATCACCAGCACCGGGCGCACATTGCCGACCATCGACTCGAGCAGGGGCTGAATCGCCACGGAGCGCCCCGTGTTGCTCGCGGGGTACACCCGCTCCAGGTCGCCCGCGATTGACACTAGATCGGCCGCGCCGTCGGCGAGCGAGACGCCCGGCTTGAGCAGGCCGACCGCTTGGAGATAGTGGCCGCTGCGGTTGTTCTCCTTGCGATCGATGACGATCGGCACAAACAGGTCCGGCTCGTGCGCGTTCTCCGGAAACGGATGCCGGAACCACGCCGGCAGGACACCGATGACTTCGGTCGGGACGCTATTGAGGCGGACCGTGCGCCCGACAATCGACGGGTCGCCCGCGAAGCGCCGCTGCCAGAATCCGTGCGCCAGGATTGCGACGGCGGCAGCACCGGGGCGTTCGTCGGCCGCCTCGAAATCGCGCCCGACGGCCGGATGCACGTGCAGCGCCGCGAAGAAATCCGCGCTGACGCGCGTGCCGGCGATCCGCTCGGGCTCGCCGGCACCGGTCAGCGTCGCATCGGCGTAATTGTTGTAGGCCGCGAGCCGCTCGAAGGTCCGGGTCCGGGCGTGCAAGTCGAGGAAATCCATCGGCGACAGGTTGCCGGGCTGCTTCGCGACGACGTTCACGCCGCGCACGCGAACCATGCGATCGGCGTCGGGATAGGGCAGCGCCCGCAGCAGCACGGCATGCACGACGCTGAACATCGCGGTATTCGCGCCGATGCCGAGTGCGATCGTCGCGATCGCCACGAGGCTGAAGCCGGGGCGTTTCACGAGACCGCGGACCGCGAACCGCAGATCGGTTAAGACCATGCGTCGTTAGATGGTCGGTACGCTGCAAAGGATGTCAGCGCCGCTCGACCACCTCCGTCAACCGGTCCAGCGTCCGGTCCCACTGCGACGAAATCGCCTGCAAGTGCCGCTCGGCCGCAGCAAGACGCGGCCGCTCGAGGCGCCACAGACTCTCGCGGCCGCGGTGCGCGCTCCGCACCAGGCCTGCGCGCTCCATGTGGCGCAGATGCTTCGTGATCGCTTGTCGCGTGATCGGAAACTCAGCGCTCAGCTTCGCGATTGATGCCGGCCCCTCCCGGCTGAGCCGGGCGACGAGCCGAAGCCGCGTGTCGTCGCCCAGCGCCGCGAAGAGCGATGCCACGCTTGGCACTACGCACCGCGCGCGAGATGTTTGTCGAGTAACGTGACCATGATCGACCAGCCCTGGTCGTTGGACGTGAAGGCTTTCGCCCGGCGTGCCAACGGGATTTGATCGAACCCGGATTCCGTGACGGTCATCAGCGTGCCGTCGGGGACGTCCTCGAGCGTGAACTCGATGAGCGTCGTCGGCTCGGCGGAATAATCGACGCCGGGCTCGATGGCAAATGGGTGCCATCTGAAGGCGAAGAGGCGTTCCCGCTCGATTCGGTCGATCGTGACCTCAAATGGCACCGTCGTGTGCTGGCGCTGCGCTTTGGCGACTTCCTCGTCGACCGCCGTGCCCACGATCACGCCTCGCATGCGCGCACCGGCGACGAAGGGGCGATCGAACCTGACGCCGAACCAGGCGGCGAACTCGTCGAGGTCGGTCAGCGCGCGCCACACACGCGCCCGCGGGGCCCGCAGGCGAATCTTCTTCTCGATCCGATCGGTGACAGCATTCGTCATATGCAACCTCTGGGTTGCACATTATAGCAGCAGTCCGACTCAGCGCTTCTTGCCCTTGCCGAACTGGTCGCCCGCGGCCGAGGGCCGCCCCCCGGCGAAATCGATTTCGAGCAGTTTCTCGCTCTCGGCGTTCGCGCCGTTCTCGTCCTGCAGCGTGGCGACGACCTGCTTGGTTTTGGCGTCGATCACGTCGCCGGTCGACGGGTAGGCGAGCCGGCCGTCGATGCCGAACGTGATCCAGCCCGGCTCGTCGCGGACCTTGACGCTCGTCTTCAACCGCGGCGGCGTCGCCGTCGCATCGAAAATCCGCACGTAATTGTTCGCGTTGTCCGCCAGCCAGATTTCGGACTCGTCCTGCGTCATCGCAATCCCGTGGCTCGGAATGCCGTGCGTCGGCGACCGGCCGGGGGTCACGCCGGGGACTTCGACGTGCCCGACAATCGCGCCCGTCCTGAGATCGGCGATCTCGAAGCCGAGAAAGTCGTTGATGTTGGCGAAGAGCAGCGTTTGTTTGCCATTGAAGGTGAAGGGCCGGACCATGTTCCCGAAGGGCCCGATTTCCTTGATGATCGTCCGCGTCTTCGCATCCACGACCGACATCGTCCGCGTGTCGCCTTCCGCCTCGAAATACACCCGCGTGCCGTCGTCAGAGAACTGCGTGTTGTGCGGCCGGCCGGGTTTGTCGATCGTCCCGACGATCGCGCCCGTTGCGGCGTCGGCGACGACCCACTTCGGCTCGCCGAGCTCGGGCGCGTACAACGTGGTGCCGTCAGGCGAGAGCGCGATGCGGTCTGTACCGCGACCGTCGAATCGTTGCTCCCAGACGAGGCGGTCGGTCGTGAGGTCGTACGCGGCAACGCGGCGGCTGGTCGAGACGTACAGCCGCCCGGTGCCCGCATGCGCCGCAATCCCCTTGATCGCCTCCTGACGCCCGTCGTCGGGCGGAGCGCCCTGCAGCGGAATCCGTTTGACGAACCGGTGGTTGTGATCGATGTCAAAGACGAGAATGCCAGCGCCGCCGTACTTCAGATTGTTGCCGCCGCCCACGCCGGGCAGCGCTGCGTACACGAACCGCTGTGTTTTCTGCGGCTGGACGGCCGATCCCAGGCTCGCAGCGGCGGCGATCGCGACGGCGGTTGTTGCCAGATGACGAAGGATCATGGCGATACTCCTCGACGTGAAGCCGGCCCCCATACTACTCGATCGCGTGACGCGCATCGTGCACAAGCGTCGAATCCAGGTGCGCCAGGACCTGTGGCCACGCGTCCTGGTGGCGGTCGCGGGATGCCGGGTCGGGAAATCCGGCATGCGTGAGCCTCAGCTGGGTGCCCGCACCGGCGGGTGCGAGTTCGACGGTCACGATGGTTTCGAGCCCGCTCGTCGCGGCCGTAACCCAGGTCATCTCGACGAGCCGGTCACGCTCGAGGCGCAGGAAGCGCCCATAATGCGGATGCCGCTGCCCTTCGAACCGCGTTTCGAAGAAGAATGGGACGTTGACAGCAGCCGTCATGACGACGGATCCCGGTTCGGCGAACCATCGATCGAAGCATTCCGTCCATGCGCGGAACAGCGAACCTGGCGGCGCCTGCATCGGGCGCTCGATCGTCAATTGGTGAGTGGATCGCATCATGGCCGGCCTTTCTTGGCCGCAGTGGTGTCATACGAACCGGCGACGCGCGGCGAGACCGCGGCAACCTGGCGCCGGTGGCGTGCGGTCGTCTCGGCGGTCTCGCCAGATTCGTAGCTCACCGGGGCGGACGTGGCGCAAACCGAGGCCCATGTGGCGTTGTGCTTGGTCGAGCACGCCTGTCCTCTACCCGAGGCTGTCACGCTCACCGAACACCCGGCGGCGCCAACGCGACATTGTCACCGAGGACGCGCTCGCGTGGGCGTCCTGCCAAGTGGGGCCGGCTTCACGCTGCCGCTTACCGCGCGCTGCGCACCGCACCGACAGACGACCGACGAGCGGACCCGCTCCCATACTGCGGCGGTTCGCGCAGCGATGACGGATCGCACCTGATGGCGCGGCGATGTTGCAGAAGCCTGACGCGTATTCCTTCGGTTTCCGCCTCGCTGTCCAGTTCCAGAACACGTGGTTGACGACGATACCCCACCGCCGGCGATTACGTTAAATGCTCAGCCGTTCATTCTTTAGACACCACGATTGGATCACTTTGAGACGGGGCGCAGGCCGCTGGGTGGAAAACGCGGCAATTCTGGCCATTTGCATTTCGCGAAGCGACCATGATTGCTGGTGCAGCACTTGAAGCGTCGGACCCATGGAGGCGTCATGGCAAACGACGGGACGTTGTTGCTGGTGGATGACCACGAGCCAACGCTGACTGGCCTGCGGGACCTGCTGCAGCAGGCCAACTTCACGGTTTATGCGACGACCAGCGGACCCGAAGCGATCCGGATCGCGACCGCACGGCTGCCAGATGCCATTCTGCTCGATGTCATGATGCCGGAGGTCTCGGGGCTCGATATTTGCGCGCAACTCAAACAGCACAAGTCAACGCGGCTCCTCCCGATCGTGCTGATGACCGGCATGCCGGCGCGCGAGCTGCGCATTCGCGGCCTCGGGCTCGGAGCCGACGACATTCTGACCAAGCCGTTGGACATGGAGGAACTCCGGGCGCGCGTGCGATCGCTCGTTCAGATGAAACGGTTGACCGATGAACTCGAGTCCGCCGAACAGCTGTTCCTCGCGCTGGCCAAGTTCATCGAAGCGCGCGATCCGTGTACCGAAGGTCACTGCGAGCGGCTGGCGCGCTACGCCGTGGCGCTCGGCACGAGCCTGAAGCTGGAGCGCGCCGACCTGGACGCGCTGTATCGGGGGGGCTATCTGCATGACATCGGGAAGATCGCCGTTCCCGATCGGGTGCTGTTGAAGAAAGGACGCTTGACGGCGAGCGAATACCGGCTCATGCAGTGCCATCCCGTCGTTGGTGACGACCTGTGCCGCACCGTCCACTCCTTCGACCTGGTGCGCCCTATCGTCCGCCATCATCACGAGCGATTGGACGGCCGCGGCTATCCCGATGGTTTGGCGGGCGACGACATTCCGCTCCTTGCCCAGATCGTGACGGTCGTCGACGTGTTCGATGCCCTGACGAACAATCGGCCCTACCGGAAGGCCATATCCGGGAAAAAGGCGCTTGCAACGATGCGTCGCGAAGCCCGAAACGGAGCGTATGCGAGGCTGCTGGTCGACCGCCTGGCAACACTGGTGACGAACGTGCATCCTTCCGACGCGGGACGTGGCTGGCAGCACACCCCACTGCCGTCGGAGAACGCGGCCGTGACAACCCGCCCGAACCGGTGACGGATCCCGCGCGCGGGTGAGCGCGGCGCCGTCGAGGGCAGGCCTGACGAGGATCGAGGGAATCCGGCGGTACGGCTCCGCATTCGAGTCACATCTTCGAGCCGGCACGGAAGGGGGCCGGGCACCGCTTCGGGCGTGGCGGTCCGAATCGCCGCAACGGTGTGCGC
>JBPYEE010000792.1:0-6681 GCA_051985095.1 Vicinamibacterales bacterium
CCGACGCCAGGGCGGGATACGCCACACGCTTCAGCGACGCGCGCCGGTCGAAGATGTGCGTGAGCTCGAAGCCGCGGAATGGTTCAGGAGGCGCGAGGCGCTGGGCGGTGGCGGCACCGACATGACCGAAACCGAGCAGCGCGATCCGACAGCGGGCAGGACTCAACGGTCTCCCTCATCTCCCCTCGCAACCGGCGCGAGGCAGGAATTGGCACCTGAACCGCGACGACCCGTCGCGTGGTTGCCGTGGCGTCATCGGGCCTGTCCCTCAGCCACTCTGGATAAAGAAGGGCGATATTCAGTTGTCGCCGACACTATACCCACGGCGCCGGGTATTGTCAAATCAACGCATATAGATATATGTATCTACGCCGAACACTCGCCGTCCATCACGATCGGCGCGAATTCCTGCGCTTCGCCGAGGTCAACGAAGTCGTCGGGCGCGGCGTCGGCCGCCACCAGACGTTCGAGATCGGCCAGCGCGATCTTGACGCGATCGAGGTCGACGCGGGCGAAGAATGCCGTCGCGCTCTCGCCGGGACGCCGGTCGCGCGTATACAGGTCGATCAGGCGCTCGACGACCTCCGGGAGACGCCGGGCGGGCACCTTGGCCGCCAGCCGACCAAACGACGCGCCCCGATCGGTCACGCCGCCCCCCACCATCACGAAGTACTGCGGCACGGCCCGACCGCCGAGGCGCCGGACGCTGCCCTGGAACCCGATCGCGGCGATGTGATGCTGGCCGCACCCGTTGGGGCACCCGCTGATCTTGATTCGCGCACCGTCTGCGGCCCCCATCACATCAGGTCGTGACCGCAGATGCTGCTCCAGCAGCCGCGCGAGAGCCCGCGACTGCGTGACCGCCAGTCGGCATGACTCCGCGCCCGGGCAGCTCGACACGTCGGCCACACTGCCCGCCCCGGCGCGATCCAGCCCGATCGCCGCGAGACGGCGATAGAGCGGGCGGACGTCGCACGCGTTGACCCAGCGGAACAGCAGGTTCTGGTCGATGGTCACGCGGACCATCCCGTCGCCATATGCGCGCGCCAGATCCCCAAGCGCCCGGAGCTGTTCGCCCGTCAGATCGCCGAGTGGCACCGTGGCGGTCGCGACGACAAACCCGAACTGCTTCTGAGGCCGGACATTCGTCGCCCGCCACCGTGCATACACGTCGTCGCCGGCCTGCAGCACCGGTACGATCTGCGGCGTCAGGCCGGGTCCGCGAACGAGGCTCGCCGTGACGCGCGACGCGAGGTGGCCGACCGAAGGCGCCGCGTCCTTCATCCCGTCGGGTCTGCCCTCTGCCGCGGGCGGATCGATGTCGAGCGTCGGGACATCGCCGCGCAGGCGGCACGCCGTCAACTCGCGCTCGTACTCCTCGCGCCAGCGCGTCCATCCGAGCTGCTTGATCATGAATTTCAGCCGGTTGCGCTGCTTGTGGTCGTAATCGCCGAACTTCGTAAACACGCGCAGCACCGCTTCGGCGACGCGCAGGATTTCCGACGCCGGCAAGAACTCGTGCATGAGCCCGGCGCTCGTGACCATGATGGCGGTGCCGCCGCCGGCCGTCACCCGGAACCCGCGCCCGCCATCGGGCCCGACGAGCGCGCGGAAGCCGAGATCGTTGATCGCGGTCATCACGTGATCCCCGACGCACCCTTCGAACGCGATCTTGAATTTGCGCGGCAGCGTCGAGCTCAATCGGTGCCGCAGCAGGAAGCGGGTCAACGCCTCGGCGTACGGCGTCACGTCGAACCGCTCGTCGTGCGCGACACCGGCGTACGGGCACGCCGTGATGTTGCGTACCGAGTTGCCGCACGCCTCCCGCGTCGTGAGTCCGGCCTCGGCCAGACGGCGCATGGCAGGTTCGACATCGTGCAGCCGGACGAAATGGAACTGCATGTTCTGCCGCGTGGTGATGTGGCCGAAGCCGCGCGAGTACTGATCGGCCACGTCGGCCAGCGCCTCGAGTTGGACCGAGGAGAGGACGCCCTGCGGAATCTTGACCCGCAGCATCTGCGCGTCCGCCTCCTGGCGCTGGCCGTAGGTACCTCGCACGAGTCGGAAGCGCCGCCACTCGTCGGCGGTCACCTCGCCACGCTCGAACTGCTCGAGCACCGTCACGAATTCGTCGATGTCGGCCTGCGTCGCAAACGACAGCCGGGCCCGACCAAGCGTTTTCGGATCGTCTACTACCGACATGCAGTCCTCACTCGGCCGGCCGGCGGATAATCCGTCGCGCGACTCAGCTGTGTGCTCACGGCCACCACGTCGCCGATGACAATCGTCCCGGCACCGTCTCCGCCGATGTCCACGCAGTCCGACGCGAGCTCGTCGAGCGTTCCGCGCCAGGTCGACTGCGTCGCCCGCGTGCCGTCCACCACGACGGCCGCCGGTGTCCCTCGTGCCCAGCCGCGGTCGACGAGCGCACACGCGAGCGATGCGGACCGCGCCAGGCCCATCAGAATCACAACCGTGAGCGCGTTGGGCGGGAGCGCGCCGACGGCGGCCGCAAACGACTCTACGTCGTGCCCCGAAACAACCAGAAATGCTGACGACAGGCCGCGGTGGGTGACCGGAATGCCCGCTGCGGCCGGAGCGGCCACGGCGCTGGTGACGCCGGGCACGATGTCGAAGGGAATACCGGCGCGGCGCAGGGCGAGCGCTTCCTCAGCCCCGCGACCGAACACGAACGGATCGCCGCCCTTCAGCCGCACAACGTGTCGTCCGCGCCGCGCGGCGCGGATCATCAGCGCCTCAATCGCCGCCTGCGTCATCGTGTGGCGGCCCGCACGCTTGCCGACGAAGAATTTCTGCGCGCGGCGCGCGTATCGCAGGATGCGGCGATCGATGAGCGCGTCGTACAACACCGTGTCGGCCGCGCGAAGCGTCGTAATCGCTCTCCGCGTCAGCAGACCCGGATCGCCAGGACCGGCACCGACAATCGAGACGTGTCCCTTTACAGCCACGAATCCTCCGGGGCGCTCAGCCAGGGCACCGACGCGACGGGAGCGGCCGACGGCGCCGTCGCTTCGCCGGCCGCACCCGCCGTTCCCGGCTCGGCGTCGTAGAGCCGATTCAGCGCGGCCAGCAGTCGCGGTTTCCGGTCGGCCATCGGCACGTTGTCTCGTCGCCAGACGCGACGCTCCCGGCGCGCGGTGTCGAGCCAGCGCGCCAGGTCCTGCGGCAGCGCCGCATTGAGCGCTTCACGGAGCAGCGATGTCAGCGCCGGAGCATCGCCCTCGGTCGAGATGGCGATCGTGACGTTCTCGCGGCGAACCACACCACTCAGGTACGCGGTCGCGTTCGACGGATCATCGACCGCATTCACGAAGAGCCGCCGCGCTCCGGCAGCCACGGCGACCTGATGGTTCACGGCCGGCGTCGCCGCTGCGACGACGAGCCAGGCGTCGTCGAGGTCCGATGCCCTGAAGGGGCGCTCCGCGACCTGGACGTCTCTGCTGCGGATGTCCGCGCAGATCTCCGGCGCCACGATACGCACCGAGGCCCCGGCCGTCAGCAGTTGCGGGAGCTTCGCGGCGGCCACGTTGCCGCCCCCGACAACGACGACCCGGCGACCAGTGACATTGAGAAAGAGTGGCAGCATGTGCCTCGCTCCGTTCCTGCGTCAGCCTCCAAACGGTCGTGCGCCAAAAAAGAAAAGGCCCGGAAAGCGTGTGCGCCTCCCGGGCCTCAGGTCGTCTTGGTTCTGCCGGACTAGATCAGGATCTGATCGGGCACTGCAGGATGAAGAGACCGCTGCCGCAGGGGCTCTGGCCGAGCCCGCAACAACAACAGCCGCAACACATGCAGGTCGAGTGACCCATGAAACGGTCCCATTCTGACGCGGTCCGCGGTCGGCGTCAAGTTGAGGCGCGTAAACTGAGGACTATGGCTGTCCGGTCCACCCTCGGCCTCGTCGCGCTCCTGCTCCTCGCCGGCGTGCGCCCCGCGTCGGCACAACGGCTGCCGACGACGGTGCGTCCCGACCACTACGACCTTCACTTCGTCGTCGACATCGCACACGCCCGCTTCGACGGGACCGAGACGATTCGCGTCGACGTCCTCCAACCGACGTCTCGCATCGTCCTCAATGCGGCCGACCTGCGCCTTCATGACGCGGCCGTCGGGCGCGCGTCGTCGGCGCAGCACGCGACCATTGCCCTCGACGAACAGTCTCAACAGGTCACCCTGACGGTGCCGAAGCGTCTCGAGCGCGGCCGGACCGAGATCGCGATCCACTACGCAGGCACGTTGAACGACCAGCTCCGCGGCTTTTACCTCAGCCGGGGGCGCGATCGAAACTACGCCGTCACGCAGTTTGAATCGACCGACGCGCGTCGCGCGTTCCCGAGCTTCGATGAACCCTCATTCAAAGCGACGTTTGCAATTACGGTGACCATCGATCAGGGCGACCACGCCATTTCGAACGGCCACGTGGTGGCAGACGTTGCCGGCCCAGCGCCGATGCAGCATACGGTGACCTTCTCGACGACCCTCAAGATGTCGACCTATTTGGTGGCGATGGCGGTGGGCGATTTTCAGTGTGCCGAGGGCGGCACCGAGGGCATTCCAATCCGGGTCTGTGCGACGCCCGACAAGAAGGGTCTGACGGGAATCGCACTCGAGTCGGCGCAGCAGATCATGCGCTTCTACAACGCCTGGTACGCGATCAAGTATCCCTTCGGAAAGCTCGACATCCTCGCCGTGCCCGATTTCGCCGCAGGGGCGATGGAGAACACGGCTGCGATCTTCTATCGCGAAACCGATCTGCTTGCCGACTCGAAGTCGGCGTCGGTCGCGACGCGCCGGAACATCGCATCGGTGCTCGCCCACGAAATGGCACATCAGTGGTTCGGCAACCTGGTGACAATGGCCTGGTGGGACGACATCTGGCTGAATGAGGGGTTCGCAACCTGGATGGCCAACAAGCCGCTCGCCGCGTTGCATCCGGACTGGAATATCCCGGTGGAAGAAGCGCGCGAGACGCAGACCGCGCTCAACCTCGATTCGTTGTCATCGACCCGCGCGATCCATCACGAGGCGGAGACCCCCGCGCAGATCGACGAGTTGTTCGACGCGATTGCGTACGAGAAAGGCGCGTCGGTGCTGCGGATGATCGAAAGCTTTGTTGGCGCCGAGGTCTTCCGCACGGGCGTCAATGCGTACCTGCAGGCCCACGCCTTCGGAAACGCGACGTCCGAAGATCTAGCGAAAGCGCTGGGCGCGGCGTCGGGCAAACCGATCGAGAGGATCCTGCCGACGTTCGTGAATCAACCCGGCGTCCCGCTCGTGACCGTGGGGCTGACCTGCCCGCCCGAAGGTCCGGCGGCCGTCGCACTCAGCCAGCAGGCGTTTCGGCTCGACGCCACGCCGGCGCCGCGCGCGCAATGGCAGATCCCGCTGTGTTATCGATTTGCCGACAGCAGGCCATCGGCCGGCGGCGTTCCCGCGTGTCTCGTCCTCTCGGACCTCCGCGGCACGATTCCCGTCACTGGCGCCGCATGCCCCCGCTGGGTCTTCGCGAATGTCGGCGCGCGCGGCTATTACCGGACGGAATACTCGCCGGCGCTGGTGCGCGCGATCGCACCCGATGCGCAGACGCAGCTGGCGGCACCTGAGCGGCTGTCGCTGATTAACGATGAGTGGGCCCTGATGCGCGCGCGCCACCATACGGTGGCCGACTATCTGACGCTGGCCGCTGAGTACGGGCACGAGCGCACCAACGGCGTACTGGCCGACGTGACGGATCATCTCGGTTTTGTCCACGACTATCTGACGACATCCGCCAACGGGGGACGGTTCGAAGGGTTTGTGCGTGACCTGTTCGCGCCGCTGTATCAGGAGCTCGGATTCAACGGCTCGCCCGCCGACACTGACGAGCGGCGCGAGCTCCGGGCAACAGTCGTCACGACGCTCGGGTTGGTCGCCGACGATCGCGAGGTTGTGTCGCAGGCGCGTGCCGCGTTGGATCGATCGCTCAGCGGGGGCGCGCAGCTCGACGCGACGCTCGAACAGGCCATCGTGCCGGTCGCCGCAGCGCACGGCGATGCGCGACTGTTCGATGCGCTCGTCGCCGCGGCCGCCCGCGCGGTATCGCCCGAGGAGACCTACCGCTATCTATACGCGCTCAGCGACTTCCGCGAACCCGCGCTCGTCGACCGGGCGTTGCAGCTGACGCTGACGCCGCAGATCCGCAGCCAGGATGCGGCGTTGTATCTGGCTCATTTCTTCGGGAATCCGGCCGCACGCGATCGGGCGTGGTCGTTCCTGACCACGCACTGGACCGACCTCGAGGGAAAGGTGACGGTGTCGGGGGGCGACGTGCGCATCGTGTCGGCCACGAGCGCATTCTGCGACACGGCGTCGCACGACGCGGTGACGGCATTTTTCGCCGCCCATCCGCTGCCGGATGCGGCGCGAACCGCGGCACAGGCGCTCGAGCGCATCACCAACTGCATCGCGCTGCGCGACACACAGCCGCCGATTCTGGCGGCCTGGCTTGATCATCGCTAGCACTTTACATTATAAAGCACGGCGGTTATGATCGGGGCGGGAGGCTCAAGATGCCTCGTTTCGCGTTGTTGTTCGGCGCGGCGCTCGGACTGGTGGCATCAGGTTGCCGCGCCGCGCCGGAATTGCCGCTCGCGATTGTCGCCGCCAGAAACGCCGCCGACCTGG
>JBPYEE010000793.1:0-3685 GCA_051985095.1 Vicinamibacterales bacterium
TCGAATCTGAACGTTCGCGTGGAAGCGTTCAACGTGCTCAACCACACGAATTTCGAGCTGGATCCCGCCGGCGCCACGACGTCGTTGCCGGTGCAGGTGGTGAACGGGCAGGCGCAATTCGTGGCGCCAAGTTTCGGTCTGATCACGGCCGCCTTACCGGCGCGCCGCCTCCAGCTGGTTGCGCGGTTTGATTTCTGACGACCATGCGCACTGCAGTCGTGCTCGTCGCCGTCCTGTTCCTCCAGACTGGTACGGCGAACATCTATAAGAACGGCTGGATTGATTTCAACAAGAACGGGGTCAAGGATCCGTACGAGGATCCGGCGGTCCCGGTCGATCGGCGCATCGACGATTTGCTCGCCCGGATGACGCTCGACGAGAAGACCTGTCAGCTTGCGACGCTGTACGGGTACTCGCGCGTGTTGCCCGACGAATTGCCGACGCCGGCGTGGAAGACCGCGGTCTGGAAGGACGGCATCGCGAACATCGATGAGCACCTGAACGGGGTCTACGGGGGCCGGGCCAATCTGAAGGTGCCCGAGAGCCGGCTCACGTATCCGCATTCGGTCCATGCCGATGCGATCAACCAGGTGCAACGCTGGTTTGTCGAACAGACCCGCCTGGGCATTCCCGTTGATTTCACGAACGAAGGCATTCGCGGACTGAACCACGACCGCGCCACCAGCTTTCCGGCGCAACTGGGCATCGCCAGCGCCTGGGATCGCGATCTGGTCGACGAGGTCGGCGCGATCACGGGCCGCGAGGCCCGGGCGCTCGGCTACACCAACGTCTATTCGCCAATCCTCGACCTGCCGCGCGATCCGCGCTGGGGGCGAACGGTTGAAGCCTACAGCGAAGATCCGTATCTGACGGCAACGCTCGGGCGCATTCAGGTCCGCGCGTTGCAGGCGAACCACGTCGTTTCCACGCCGAAGCACTTCGCCGTGTACAGCGTGCCGAAGGGCGGTCGCGACGGCACGGCGCGAACCGACCCTGAAGTGACGCCGCACGAGCTCGAAATGATGTACCTCGTGCCGTTCAAGGCGGCGATTCAGGACGCCGGCGCGCTGGGCGTCATGAGCTCATATAACGACTTCGACGGCGTCCCCCTGACGAGCAATCCGTACTTTCTGACCGACATCCTCCGGAAGCGGTGGGGGTTCAAAGGCTACGTCGTCTCCGACAGCCGCGCCGTGGAGTTCCTTCAGGAGAAGCATCGCGTCGCCGCCGACTACCTCGAGGCGGTCCGCCAGGTCGTCGTGGCGGGGTTGAACGTCCGGACCGAGTTCAGCGATCCGTCGATCTACATCAACGCGGTGCGGGCGCTCGTCAACAGCGGCCGGCTGCCGATCGCGACGGTCGACGATCGCGTCCGGGATGTGTTGCGCGTGAAATTCTGGGAGGGGCTGTTCGATCAGCCGTACGTGCCCAATCCGAAAGATGCCGATCGCGTCGTCCGCAGTCCGCAGCATCTCGAAACTGCGCGACGGGCGGCCCGCGAGTCGATCGTCCTGCTGAAGAACGATCGGGAGACGCTGCCGCTTCGCAAGGACATCGCCTCGATCCTCGTGACAGGTCCGAACGCCACGGAAACGGCCAACTCGATCAGCCGCTATGGACCCTCGAAGCTGTCGGTCGTGTCCATTCTGGACGGTATTCGCGCGAAAGTGGGTCCAGGCGTTCGCGTCATGTACACGAAGGGCGCTGACTTCGTCGACGCGGCGTTTCCCGATAGCGAGATCGTGCCCGTGCCGCCGAACCCGGATGAGCGTGCCGAGCTGGACAAGGCGCGCGAGCTGGCCAAACAAGTTGATGCGGTCATCGTGGCGCTCGGCGAGAACGAACAACTGGTCGGTGAGAGCCGTTCGCGCACGAACTTGAACCTGACGGGGTTCCAGCTGGATCTCGCCCAGGCTGTTCATGAAGCTGGCAAGCCGATGATTGTCGTTCTGCTCAACGGCCGGCCACTGACGATCAACTGGATCGATCGGAACGCGTCGGCGGTCGTCGAGGCGTGGTTTCAGGGGGAGTTCTGCGGCGCAGCCATCGCCGATGTGTTGTTCGGCGATTACAATCCGTCAGGCAAGTTGCCCATCACGTTTCCGAAAACGGTGGGGCAGATTCCCTATAACTTTCCTTTCAAGCGCGGATCCCAACCGCGAACAGAAGAACTCAATGCGCAGGAAAAGAAGACGCTCGTCAACGGCCCGCTCTATCCGTTTGGTTACGGGCTCAGCTACACCACGTATCGGTACTCGAACCTGACCGTCTCGCCGATGACGTCCTCTGCCGCGGGCACGATTGACATCGCGCTGGACCTGGAAAACAGTGGCGCCCGAGCCGGCGACGAGATCGTCCAGCTGTATCTGTCGCCGCGGGTGACGAGCATCGTGTACTACGACAAGGTGTTGCGCGGGTTCGACCGTGTGCCCCTCCGGCCCGGCGAGAATAGGCGCATCCACTTCCAGATCGGGCCCGACGATCTGATGCTGCTGGATCGCGATATGAAGTGGAGTGTCGAGGCAGGCACCTACGACGTCATGATCGGCGCGTCATCGGAGGATATTCGTCTGCGCGGGACGTTTGCGATTCAGTGAAGACGAAAACGGCATTCCACAAAGCTGGACGCCGTGCGCTCGTCCGCCTGCGGCGCGGTCTCGACCTCCAGTGGCAACCGTACCGCGACCGACATTCGATCCATGAGCGATAGCGGCGCGCTTGCCTGAATATCCCAGAACAGGGATAATCATGAGGTGCGTCGTGTTCTGGCCGCCGACGAGAAGCCATTGCACCGGGTTGGGTCGGCCAAACGCGACTTTCTGAGCTTCCCAACGCCGGTCAAGGACGACATGGGGAAAGCCCTGGGTATCGCTCAATTCGGAGGAACGGCGCCGACGGCGAAGCCGTGGAAGGGGCTCGGCCCTGGAGTGCTGGAGATCGTTGAGTCGCACGACGGAAACGCCTATCGGGCCGTGTACACCTTCGATTCGAGAAGGCGGTGTACGTGCTCCACGCGTTCCAGAAGAAGTCACCGTCCGGCATCCGGACAGCCAGGCGGGACGTGGACCTGGTCGAACAAAGACTGAGACAAGCGCGGCGAGATTACGAGGAACACTATGGCAAAACGACGCGGTGAATCGGCCGCGATCACCCGAGGATCTACGAACGTGTTCGCGGATCTCGGATATCCGGATGCAGCCGAACGGCAGACGAAGCTGCGCCTCGCGTACGCGCTGAACCAGGTGGTGGAGCAGCGAGGCCTCTCCCAAACAGCCGCTGCGACGCTCCTTGGCTTGAGCCAGCCGAAGGTGTCGGCACTCAGGAACTACAAGCTCGCGGGATTCTCCGTCGAGCGGCTCATGACGTTTCTCAATGCCCTCGGCCAGGATGTGGAGATCGTCATCAAGAGCAAGCCCCGATCACGGCACTCGGCCCGCATCAAGGTCGTCGCTGCCTGATTGCGACCTCGGCGCGCAGCGCTGGAACCGACTACGCCATGGCCATATGTTCGCTTCGGCATGGCCTCACGTGTCCCATACGGTCACATCCTGAATGTCCAGACGGCACGCCGCGAGGTGCTGCTGGACGCGCTGGTTTCTGATCCCTGCGTGTCGGAGCCATGGCCTACACGCTCAGCCCTACAGTCGCGGAATCGATAGCCCGCCGTCGACAGTAATCACCGATC
>JBPYEE010000794.1:0-5918 GCA_051985095.1 Vicinamibacterales bacterium
CGCGTACCTCGCGCAGTATCTGGCCGGCGTCGACTCCCTCGCGCTCGCCCTGAGTCTGAACCCGGCCGTGATCCACTTGCAGCGCGATCTCTCGGATCGGTTGTTTGCCGGCGTGCTTCGCGATCAGCCACTGCTGCTCAACGTCGTGCTGACGGATCGGAACGGCGCAATCATGGGATCCGGGCTGCCGGCGCGGCCCGACGCGGAAGCGACGGTCTCCCGGCCCTACGTGCTCGAGGTGATTGCCGCCGGAAAGCCCGTCGTCTCGGAGCTCGTGACGGGCGCCCTGTCCGGGCAGCCGACGGTCATCATGGCCTATCCGGTGTTTGAGGGCGCCCGTCTGGTCGGCGTCCTGGGCATCGGTCTCGACGTGACCCACATCCAGCGGGTGTTCAACGGCGTGCCGCTTCCCGAGGGGTCGGTCGTGACGCTGACCGATCAGAAGAGCCGCGTCCTGGCACGCAGCCGGGACGCCGAGCGCTACATCGGCAAGTTCAGCGATGCCCATCCGGTCCTGCCGCGTGACGTGCCGCGCACCCAGGTGCTCATCGGGCTGGACGGCATCGAACGGTTCTACGGCAGCGCGGTCGTGGACCGCGGCCCCTGGGTGCTGAGCGTCGGCATCCCGACCAGTGTCGCGCTCGCGCGGGTGGCACCGCTGTTGCGCCGCAATCTCCTGGTTGCCGTCGGCGCGTTTGCCTGCCTCCTCGCCGCGTCGCTGTTGCTGTCGAAGACGCTCAGTGGCGGACTCGATCGTCTGCGCGCCGCGGTCCAGCGGATCGCGGAGGGCGACCTGTCGCCACCCGCGCCGACGGACATGCCCAACCGCGACCTGGCGGAACTCCAGGGCGCCTTCATCACGATGGCGGCGAACCTGCGCGCGGCGCACGCGGCGCTCGATCGACAGATCGAGGAGGAACGGAAGGTCCGCGAAGCGCTGCAATCGCTGCAGCGGCAGATCGTCCGGCAGGAACGGCTGGCCGCGGTTGGCCTTCTCGTGTCCGGCGTCGCGCACGAGCTGAACAATCCGCTGCAGGCGATCCTGGGCACCGTCGAGCTGCTCGAGCGCGATCCGAGGTTGCCCGGTGACGTCATCGAGGAGATTGGGCTCGTCAAGACGCAGAGCGGCCGCGCGCGCGAAATCATTCGCAACCTCTCCCGCTTCAGCAGCCAGCAGTCCGGCCCGCCGTCGCTCATCGACCTGCGCGACGTGATTGCCGAGGTCTCACAGTTGAGGCGACGGAGCCTGCTCGACTCCGGGGTCGCGCTGGAAATCGAGGCGACAAGCACGCGGCCGGTATTTGCGAATTTCACCGAGGTCGAGCAGGTGACGCTCAACTTCGTGATCAACGCGCAGCAGGCGATTGAGACGACCGGTCGAAAGAGGGGCCGAATCCTCATTCGGGTGTTCGATACCCCCAGGCGTGTGCGCCTCGAGGTGCAGGACGACGGGCCCGGTGTGGCCGCCGACGACGAGGCGAAGCTGTTTCAGCCGTTCTTCACGACGAAACCGGTGGGCAAAGGCACCGGCCTGGGGCTCTCGGTGAGCTACGGCATCATCGACTCCTACGGCGGCACGATCGGCCAGACCGCCAATGCGTGGGGGGGCGCGACGTTCTACTTCGAGCTGCCGATCGCCGAATCCGCGAACCGCGCTGCGCATCCTGATGACCAGCCGTCTTTACTACGACGAACCGTATCTTCGAACCTTTGAGGCGTCCATCGCGTCGATCGACCGCCGGGAGGCCGGCCTGATCGTCACGCTTGATCGAACAGCGTTCTATCCCACCTCCGGCGGCCAGCCGTTCGACACCGGCACCCTCGGCCCGTGGCGCGTCGTCGAGGTTCTCGATCAGGAAGACGGCACCATCGGTCATCTCGTCGAGTCCCCTTCCCAGCCGGAGCGCGAAGGCGGCGGTGAGGGCGTCCCGTCGATCGGCGACCGGATCCGCGGGGACCTCGACTGGCCGCGGCGATTCGACCACATGCAACAACACACCGGTCAGCACGTGCTGTCGGCGGCCTTCGAACGGCTGTTCCAGGTTCGCACCGTCAGTTTTCACCTGGGGACCGAAGGGTCGACGATCGATCTGGCGCGGGAGGTGACGCCAGGCGACGTCACCGCCGCCGAGGACGAGGCGAACCGGATCGTCTGGGAGGACAGGCCCGTCACGATTCGCTACGTGACCGCGGACGAGGCGGCGCGGTTGCCGCTGCGAAAGGAACCGGTGCGCGGCGGAACCCTCAGGCTGATTGACGTCGAGGCCTTCGATCTGTCGGCGTGCGGCGGCACCCACGTCGCGCGAACGGGCGCGATCGGCCTCATCGCCGTCGCGGCGTGCGAACGGTTCAGGGGCGGCAGTCGGATCGAATTCGTCTGTGGCGGGCGGGCACTCAGGCGGTACCGCGCGGCGCGTGACACGACGGCATCGGCCGTGCGCCTTCTGTCGGTGACCCAGGCCGAGGTGCCCGACGCGATCGGACGGCTGCACGCCGAGCTCCGGGAACAGAAACGGATCGCGATAGCCTTGCAGGCCGAGCTGTCGCGATTCCGCGCCGATGAGCTCGCCGCGTCAGCCACCGACGGGCTGGTGGCCCGGTCTCTCGACGCGGACGCGACCACGCTGAAGGCGCTGGCGGCGGCCATCACCGAGCGGAACGGATTGACCGTCGTGCTCGTGTCCATCCAGCAGCCGGCGCTGGTGGTCGTCGCGCGGTCGCCGGATGTCGAGGTCAACGCGCAGCAGGTCCTGGCCGCGCTCCTCGCGCGCTTTGGCGGCCGTGGCGGCGGGAAGGTCACGCTCGCCCAGGGCGGTGGGCTTCAGGGTCAGCCCGACGCGATTCTCGCCGCCGCGCGAGCGTTCTGTACCCGCACGCCGCGCTGACCCCGTTGACGTCATCGCGCGAGCTCGGCGAGCCGAACCACGATCGCGTCGGCCGCGCGGTTGACCGTTTCGGGATCGATCTCGAAATTGTTGGCGATGATCGAGAAGACGAGCGGATCGCCGTCGCGGGTCGTGACATACCCCGACAGCGCGCGGACGTTGCTCATCGATCCTGTCTTGGCGCGAGCGTTGTCCTCCGCCGCCGTTCCTTTCATCCGATTCGCGAGCGAACCGTCACGCCCGGCGATTGGCAACGACGCTTCGAACGGCTCCTTCAACCGCGCATCTCGATCGACGTGCGCCAGAATCGTGACCAGCGCGGCCGGGGTCACGTAGTCGTACCTCGACAGCCCAGAACCGTCGCGCTGGATGAGATCGCCGGGCGCGACGCCCCAGGCTTCGAGTGTCGGCTGCACCGATCCAATGGTTTTCAGGAGGGTTTCGGCGTACTGGTTCTGGCTCGCTTTCATCAGGCGCAGGGCCAGCGTCGCCAGCGGGGGCGACTGGTAGCTCGCGATCAACCGCCCGGCGGTCCTCGAGGGCGCATCGGCGAGGTCGGTCACGTCGACGGCCGAGCCCCGCACATCGATCCCGCTCGCGATGAGCGCCGCGCGGACCGCTCCGACAAAAAATCGGGTCGGCTGGTCAACTGAAGCGGCGAAGACGACCGGCGCGTGACCGATCGGAATCGATCCGCGCAGAACCAGCCGCGAGCTGCCGGGAAGCCGCCGGAGGCGGATGGCTGGCTGACCATCGGCCGCGGCCGACGTGATGACGCCGTTGTCGATGGCGAGGGCTCCGGCGGCTGGTGCCGTCGAGACGGCGGCGGAATCGCCGACCGCCGGCCCTGACGACACGGTCACGCGAACCGCATCCTCGTTCAATTGCAGCGCGCCGATGCCGGCGGCGAACCCGTCGGGGAGGTCGTCCCACGACCATCCGAAACCAAGCGCCTCTCCCCCGAATGCCGTGGCATCGCCGATCACCCGCCCCGTCACCGCTCGAATGCCGGCGTCTTTCAGGCGGGTCGCCCACGAAGCGAACAGGCGATCGGCGCCCTCGCCGGCCATGAGACTCGGATCGCCGGACCCGACGACCACGACGTCACCGTTCAGGACGCCGTTGTCGATCGTGCCAACCGCACGCAGGATGGTTTCGTACGTGTAGTTCCAGCCGAGTTTCTCCGCCGCCGCCGCTAACGTCACGATCTTCATCGTCGACGCGGGCATCATCAGTTTTCCCCCGTTCACGGCGTAAAGCGTTTGATCGGTCTTCACGGACTTGATGACGACGCCCCAGTAGCCTCGGGCGAGCTCGGGCGCGGACAGGATGGCGTCGATGTCGCGTTGCAACCCGATGGTGACGCGGTCGATGGACGGCCGGGCCGCACCGGTCGACGCGCCGGGCGTCGGCACCCGCACCGGGTGACAGGCGCTCACGGCGAGCGCCAGCAGGCTGATCGCAATTCTGGTCACGGCCGGGAAGTGTAGACTACCCGCCATGAGAACCGTGTTCGCCGCCGCCGCGCTCATGATGGTCGCCGCGCTGGGTGCCAGCGGCCAGCCGGCGGCCGGCCGCGCAGTGCACCTGACGCTGCACGAAGGCACGAATCTCGCGGCCGCCCTGTCACCCGACGGCCGCACGATCGCGATGGATTTGCTCGGGACGCTGTGGACCCTGCCGGCCGGCGGCGGCCAGGCCAGGCCCATCACCGATATCTTCATGGACGCGCGACAGCCCTCCTGGTCGCCCGATGGACGGCGCATTGCATTTCAGGCGTATCGCACGACCACGTGGCAGATCTGGGTCGTCAACGCCGACGGCACCGAGTTGAGGCCGGTCACGTCGAGTCCGTACGACGATCGCGAGCCCGTCTGGTCGCCCGATGGGACCCGCATCGCGTTTTCGTCGGATCGCAGCGGCTCCTACGACATCTGGGTGGTGGCGGCCTCGAACGGTGAGGTCCGCCAGGTCACCTTCGATCCCTCAAACGAGTACATGCCGACGTGGAAAAGCGCGAGCGAGCTCGCGTTCGTGTCCGATCGACGTGACGCGCCGGGCATCTACAGCGTGGGCGTCGGCCAGCGGTCGGAGGTGCTCGTGGCGCGCGCCGATGGCGCCCTCGCGGCGCCCGCGTTCGCTCCGGATGGCACGGTCGCGTTCAACGCGATCGCCGGTGCGCGGAGTCGCCTGATGGTGACGTCGCCGGCCGCGGGCCATCAGCCGGCGAATGTCGCCGACCCCGACGAAGACGTCTTTCCGTTCCGGCCGCAGTTCGTGGCGAACGACGAGCTGTTCTATACCGCCGACGGCAAGATCAAACGCCGCCCGGCCCGCGGCGGACCGCCGAAGCTGGTCGAGTTCAGTGCCGAGATCGCGTTCACGCGTCCGGCGTTCGTGCCCAAACGTCATCAGTTCGATCGGCCCGGTCCGCAGGTCGTCCGCGGCATCATGCATCCCACCATCTCGCCGGATGGGACGCAGATCGCCTTTGCCGCCCTCGGCGATCTCTGGCTCATGCCGGTCGGCGGCGCGGCCCGGCGGCTGATGCGCGATTCGGCGGTGCAGACCGAGCCGATGTTCTCGCCCGACGGGAAGGCGCTCGCCTACGCGTCGGACCGCGGCGGGTCGATGAACATCTGGATCCGCGACCTGGCAACCGGCGCAGACCGCCAGCTGACACGGTCGACCCTGGCGGCGTCGCAGCCCTCCTGGTCGCCGGATGGATCGCGGATCGCGTTTCTCGACTCGGACGGGCAGATCGACGTGGCCAGTGTTCAAACGGGTGCCACGTCGCGTGTGCACGACCATCTGAACGAGCCGGGGCGTCCGAGCTGGTCGCCCGACGGCACGGCCCTGGTGGTGTCGTCCTTGAAGGTCTACTCGACGCGATTTCGCGAGGGGACCAACCAGGTGCTGCGGATTTCGTTGAACGGCGAGCCCGCACGCTGGTGGGAGCCGGCGCCGCACAAATCAATCGGCATGCGCGAGGATTACGGTCCCGTCTGGTCGCACGACGGGACCCGGATGGCC
>JBPYEE010000795.1:0-2172 GCA_051985095.1 Vicinamibacterales bacterium
TGACGAAGGCTTCATTCGCGAAGGCATCTTTGGGCTCTGGCGCGCTCTGCCCCTGTGCGGAAGCCGCACACGCCAGCAAAAGCGCGGCGCTGGACAAACGTCGGACCGCGTTCATCGAAACTCCCTCTGGAAGTCGGAGAGGATCTATTTTACGATGCCACCGCTCGAGCAGCTCAGCCATGCTTTTCCATCGTCATCTGCACCGTCATCTGCGTCAGCACGAGGCCGGACACGCACTCGGATTCTTTCACCTGGCCGACAACTCGAGCCCGATGTACGCGGCCGATCTGGAGGGATGTCCGAATACGGGGTCGTTGCCCGCCATCGAACGGTTTCACGCGAAAACCGAGTGCGCGCGCCCAGTCGCGCAATCTGCGCGCGTATTAGCGTTCAGCCTTCCCACTTCGGATAGAGGTCGTGGCTCACGCCGATCGCCGAGAGAATCTTGCCGGCCATGAAGTCGGAAAGGTCGGCAAGCGTCTTCGGCATCTGGTAGAACGCCGGCATCGCCGGCAAAACCATCGCGCCCGCCTCGGCGCAGAGCACCATGTTCCTGAGCTGCGGAAGGCTCATCGGCGTCTCGCGCGGGACGATGACCAGCCTGCGCTTCTCCTTCAGCATCACGTCCGCCGCGCGCTCGACGAGATTCCGGGAGAGTCCGTGGGCGACGCCGGCGAGCGTCTTCATCGAGCAGGGCACGATCACCATGCCTTCGCAGTCGTGGCTGCCGCTGGCGAGCGTCGCACCGAGATCCTTGTTGTTGAGAATCGTGAACGTTCCTTTCGCCGCCCCCTCCCCGTAGGTTTCGACGAGATACTCGCGCAGCCGCGGAACCGCAGCCTTGTCGCCCAGCTCGTCGTGCAGCAGGCGGCGTCCGAACTCGGAGATCACGACCTCGAGATGACACCCGCGCTCCAGCAGCGCCGCCATCGTCCGCATCGCGTACATGGCACCGCTCGCGCCGGTGATCGCCAAGGCGAAGTTGCGAGAAGTGACGGGCGAGGGGCGTGGAGCGAGTGGCGAGCGAGGAGCGTCAGCGGACATACAGTGACGCGGCGGTCGAGAGGAAATACAGGATCCCGACGTAGCCGTTCAAATCGAAGGCACGTTTGACCTGCGACAGATCCTGCTCGCTGACCAGCGATTGCTCGTACACCAGCAGCACGGCGACCACACCCACCCCTGCGAGATAGATGGGGCCGAGGTCGGCGACTCCGCCGAGCGCAGCCAGGCACACGACGGCGATCACGTGCATGGCACGTGACATCAGCAGCGATCGGCGCACGCCGAAGCGCACGGGAATGGATTTGAGACCCGCCGATCGGTCGAAATCCAGGTCCTGACAGGCATAGAGAATGTCGAACCCGCCGACCCAGGCGCCAATCGCGGCGCCGAGCAGCCAGGGCTCGACCGCGGCGATGCCTCCTCCGGCAGCGAGCCATCCCCCCACCGGGGCGACCGCCATCGCCAGTGCGAGGAACAGCTGCGTGTAGGACGTGAAACGCTTGGCGAGCGAGTACCAGAAAACAATCGCAAGGGCGACGGGCGACAAAACCAGGCACGTCGGACCCAGCGCCCAGGCGGCACCGACGAAGACGACAGACGCAATCAGCACAAACCCAACGGCCTCCCGGCGCGACATCGCGCCGCGGGGCAGCTCGCGCATTGCCGTCCGCGGATTGCGTGCGTCGTGATCGGCGTCCGCGAGCCGGTTGAAACCCATCGCCGCGCTGCGTGCCGCGACCATCGCGACCACCACCCAGATCACCCGCCAGGTCACGTCCCGCGATGAGGCGGCGGTTGCGTGAAAGGCCAGGAGCGCGCCCGTCAGCGCGAACGGCAGCGCGAAGACGCTATGACTGAAGCGGACGAATGCGAGATATGTTCGCAGCCGGTTCGGGTTCACGGTTGAAGCCAGGTCACGTCCTCCGGATCGATGCCCGAGACCAGGTATTCTTCCACATCCTCCACGCCGGCCGGCAGGCGGACGGCGATCAGCTCCGCCCGCTTGCCCGGCGCGAGCGACCCGAGTTCGGGGGCGAAGCCCAGCGCGACCGCGCCGGCGCTGGTCGCGCTCTCGAGGATCCGGGCTGCGGGGATGCGGGGGGCCAGCCGCCGCACCTCGGTCATCTCGTGGAAGACGTTGAGGTCTGCGACACTCGCGAGGCTGTC
>JBPYEE010000796.1:0-5972 GCA_051985095.1 Vicinamibacterales bacterium
ACGTCAGGACGACACATGCTGACGGATCCTGCTCGAGGAGGCCGCTTCAGCGGCAATGATGAGGGTGTGCAGATTTCCCTTCGAAACGAAGGGGGCTTGACACCGACGGCCCTCATAGGAGCCCCACCTCGGATTGTCCTCGGCCATGCTCACGGCGACTTGCGGGATCTCGGCCAGAACCACGACGGCCGGATCCCTTCCTCGTATCCGTCCGCTTGTGTGCCACCAACTGCCGATGCCACCGGAGTGGCGTGTCCGGCGTGACGACCGTCTCGAGGTTACGCAACGCTGCGAGGCCGAGCCTGTGGAGCGCATGGCGAGTCACTGCCGCTCATCGTCAGTAAGGCGCAGCCGCCGTCCACTGAGCTGCCGCTGGAGAACGCGATCCTCTTCGACCAAATGGGCGACCGCTTCCCGTTCCGAGCGATCCAGCCATCCGGTTATGCACAAGCGCAACAACCGAAGCACTGACACGTCGAACACGAGCGGGAACGTACATCAGAAACGCGTGCAAAATGGCCGGCATCCTATCGATCCTGAGCTGGGACAATACGGGGCCGCATGATCAACCGTTTCATCGTGTTTCGTTGATCGGTGGGACAGAACGCCGATTTCCGAAGGCAGAATCACTCCTCCGGCTGCGTCAATCCGCAAATTGTCCGATGATTCGCCCTAGGCGGAGTTCTCGCACGGGACCGGAACGGCGGAGTGGCGGGTATCGAAAAGCGAGACCAGGTCGGGCGGATTAAGCTGGTTCGATCCGCAGCAGCGCGCCCTCGTCTTCGTCCGTCAGCAGATATAAAAAGCCGTCGGGACCCTGACGCACCTCGCGAATCCGCTGTCTCAGTTCGTTCAGCATCGATTCGCGCCGCATCTCTTCCCCGCTGGCGTTGAAGACGAGGCGCTCGAGATGCCCGGTCCCCGGGATCCGGCCGGTCTGTAAGCTCCCGACGAACACGTTCTCCTTCCATCGCGGAAAGCGATCGCCTGTATAAACGGCCATCCCGGACACGGCGATCTGTGGAAGCCAGACGATGAGCGGCGATTCGAGGCCCTCGCGCGTCGGATGTTCGGAGATGCGCGGGCCAGAGTAGTCGCGGCCAAAGCTCACGAGCGGCCACCCGTAATTACGCCCGGGCAGGATTATGTTGATTTCGTCGCCGCCATTCGGGCCGTTTTCGTTGTTCCACACGGCACCTGTGACGGGATGCACGATCAAACCAAGCGTATTGCGGTGTCCAAGCGTGTAAATCTCGGGCCGATACCCTGCGGCGCCGATGAATGGATTGTCCGGCGCCGCCGACCCATCGTCTCGCAGCCGCAGAACTTTCCCGCGCAGGCTCGCCGGGTTCTGGGCGACCTGGCCGACATTGCCGCCGGTCGCCATGTAGATCATGCCGTCGCGCCCGAACGTGATCCGCGCGCCCAACCCTGAGTTGCCTTCATGGGCGTCCGGGACCAGGAGATCGCGCACATCGGTAAGCGCAGAGTCATCCAGGCGGCCCCGCGCAAGCGACGGCGTGCCTTTGCCGCCTTCGACAGGCTTGGTGTACGTGAAGTACACGAGGTGGTTGTCTGAGAATCTCGGATGCAGGGCGACGTCCATCAAGCCGCCGTTGCCGTCAGTCCTCACCCGCGGCACGCCGGCGATCGGCGTCGGATCGAGTTTGCCGTTCCGAACGACCCGCAGCCGACCGGGCCGTTCCGTCACGAGCGCGCTCCCATCAGGCAGAAACGCGATCGCCCAGGGATGCGACAGCCCTTTGGTCACCACACTGACGCGGATCTTGTGCTGTTCGGCGGTGTCGAACAGAAACGGCCCTGCACCGAGCGGCGGGACCGGCACGCCAATTGGCGGTTGCTGAGCGTGAACACTGGCAATGGTGAACGCCAGCGTGAGCAGGATCCAGCGATTGCAATTCACGGTGTTACGGCGAAGCAATACAAGAGTCCGGCGCCGCCCGTGCTGACTAGATTTGCCTGGCTGCACCCGCGGCTTGGATGGGCTGAGTTCCACGAGCTGTTGCCACCGCCCTGCTTGTCAGAGTGCCCCAGCTGAGCCGTCCCGTTGCCGTTGCTCGTCCAGTTGTTGCACGTGTGATCACCACCGTCCGTGTAACCGCGCCCGTCCGGCTGCGTGCCCGTCAGGACATCGTGCTGGTTCGGCGTGTCGCCGACACCATTGACGATGGCGCCCTTTTCAGTGAGGGAAAACTGCTTGCCGAGGGCGTTCCCGAGGCGCGCTTGTTCGGCGGTGTCGCCGTGCAGCTCGCCAAGGGTCTGTGCGACTCGCTGGCCGCGGGCGTTGTACCACGGCCCGCCACCGATACGATCGCGGGCACTTACCCCACCTGGTCCCTGCGTGCTGAGGTAGGCGTGCCACGTCGCGGCGCCACGTCCAGCGGCTGCCGCCAGGGCCTGACAATGCGCATCGGCTCCCGCAAGCCCGCCGAGATTCGCCCCATCGCCTTTCCCGGCGCTCGTCACGAAGAAGGACATCGGCTGCTCCGGCTGTTGTTGCGCCGGTTGCGCAAGCACCATGACCGTGGGGACCGTGGCGATGCACGCCCCGACTGCCCATCGGCACCACGTACGATTCACCGACTCCATATCGCTGCTCCTAAATCGCGGTCCATCATACTCCCGTGCGTCTGTGCGCTTACTACATCGGTGTGGAGGGTCTGTCCGGTGCACAGCCCGCGTAGTGCGAATTCCAGATCAGAAACCGCACAGGCTGTGATCAGTCGCTGAGAGTCCAAGCCACTTGCCGCGCCTGCTGCGTCACCCACCGCATTTGAGTGCGCCGTGCACCCCAGCCAGATGCACGCGTCGGCTGTCGATTTCGATGAAGAAGAGGACGTACAACCGCTGGGAGCCAGACGGGATCGACGCTGAAGAAATCCACCGCGATGAGACCTTTCGCTCGCGCGCGCCTCCCGCCACGACATCCCTCGCGACCAGTCGCCGATGCCAACGCAGTAGTGTCGCTGGCGTGACCAGGAATGAATGCCAAACGACGCGCGGCAACAGCCGGCTCGCAGCGGTCAAGAACAATCGGTCGACCGACCGAAACGCCGGCCGTCAACCTGCCGGCGCAGGACCGCGAGCTCGTGTCGAAGGACGACGATCTCGAGTTCTTTGAAGTCAGTTGACCGGAACCGCAGACACATCAGCTGCAGGACGCGCTGGAACAACACGTAAAAAGCTGCGAAGGACACAGCGACACCTCTCCGGCGCAGCGGAAAAGGCCGCTATTTTACGAAAGCCCGAAACAAAACACCTTACGCTGCGCCTTCTCTCATTGAGAAAAAACGGGCGGTGACCGCGACGATACACCGCCCGCGACTGACGACTGACGATCATCAACGCCGACTGTTAGTCGCCCGCCGAGGTTTTCGCCGGCGCCGCCATGATCTCCTTGAACGCCGCTACGAACTTGTCCATCTCGGCTTGCGTGCCAACCGAGACGCGCAGATGCTGCGTCAGTGGCGGGAACGGCCGGCCGACCAGTACGTCACGCTTCTGGAACTCCGGCGCGACGTCGCTCACCTCACGCTTGAGACCGACCATGAAGAAGTTGGCCTCCGACGGCAACACTTCGTAACCGAGCGCCCTCAGCTTGGCAATCGTGGCGTCGCGGATCTGCTTGTTCAGGGCCTTCGTCTTCGCCTGTCCCGCGGTGTCCTTGATGGATGCGGCGCCGCCGAACTTCACCGTAATGGACTGGCTGCCGGTCGTGAATGTGCGGATCTTCCGAATGAGTTCGGCCGGGGCGACGCCGTAGCCCAGGCGCATGGCGGCCAGCGCCGCGATCTTGGAGAACGTACGGCAGACAATGACGGGCCGTCCCTCGAGGACGTACTTGATCGACGACTCGTAGTCCGGGCTATCAACGAAGTGGTGGTACGCCTCGTCGATGAGCACGGGCATGTCCTTCGGGATGCCGTCGAGCAGCTGTTTGATCTGATCCTTCGGGACGATCATCCCCGTTGGGTTGTTTGGGTTGACGATGTAGATGAATCCGATTTCTGCGGCGCGCTTGTTCGCGATGTCGACGATCGCGGGAATGTTCTGCGTGTAGTCCTTGTTCAGCGGCACCCTGATCGTCTCTCGGCCGATCTGCGACGCCTTCGAGTAAGGATCTCCATAGGTCGGGGTGACGCCCAGTACTTTCTTTTTCGGATCGCCGATCAGGAGCGCAATGGTAATGGAACTCAGCAGCTCACCAGACCCGCAGCCAAGCATGATGTTTTCGGCCTTCACTCCGTGCAACTCCTGAATGGCCTGGTTCAATCCGCCATCCGGCGCGCCGTAGCGGTTCGCCCATTCCCACGCCTTGGGATCCTCCATCGCCGTCCTGACCACCGGGGGCACGCCATAGGGATTCTCGTTGTTGTTGATCTTGGCGACCTTGGTGAGATCCACCAACGGCCGCGGGCCGCGCGCAGCCCCCGGCCCGCCGGCGCGGCCCTGTTGCTGGGCGAAGAGATCCACGTCCGGGCTGACGCCTAGATAGCCGAGCGCGGCGGCGATGCCCCCTACGAACCTGCGGCGTGAAACGGCCATACACCCTCCGTTAGGAAAGCTAAACAATTCCGCGGCTATTCTAGCGCAGGGATAGAAAAAGAGGACGGCAATCGTGTGCGTGAGTACTGTCGACCTCGTCACGATCACGAACCGGTGCCCCTGGTCGCCCGGCACGATCATCCAAAACTGCTGCGCGGTCGAGGCGGCGGTTGGATGGTCGGTCACGTTCCAACGCACGATTCGTCGTGTTCCGACTTCCAGAACGACAAACACGGAGATGACGCGGAAGGTGGCCGTGACGACGACAAAGAAATCACGGCGAGCACCACTCGTGCGTGGTTCAGTACGAAGGTGATCCCTCCCTGTGTTCCCTGTCTCGAGCGCGACGGGTGCGACGCCATATACCGTCGTGCGGTCCGAGGAGAGACTCGGATGCCGAGCTTGACCAGGAGTTCATTGGCAATCGGTCGCTCGCCCAAGGTCCGATTCGCGGCCGCCATCGTGGCGAACAGCTGCTGCAAGTCCACGGGAATCGGGGCCGGCCGGCGCCCGCGACTTCCAGCGCCACCACAACCGGAATCCGTTTCGATGCCACCGAATGAGGGTCTCCGGTTTCACGACGGTCAGCAGATGCCACCGGTCGACCGGGCCATGACAAGACAACGAGGGTGATGCGCGTGGCGTCATGGGCGCGGCGAGGCTTCACCTGCCGTTCCACGTACAACGCCAACCGCTTTCGGACGAACAGGTTTTCTGCGGCGAGTTGGGCACGTGACGCATCGCGAACGGTGTCAGTGCGACGAGATCCCCAATGACGTGGAAGATGGTTCGAAAGAAGGTCCGAACAGGTCCGAGCATGACCTGACGGAATCTTACGCGACGGCGGCGGGCGTTCGAGACCGGCGCTCAGCGATCAGCAAAAAGCCTCGAAAACCCGCCGCGATCGAAGAATTGCGGATCACAGAGCACCATGTCCGACGAGCGGTGACGGAGTTCGTCGCGCACGGCCCCGCGAGAGGAACCATCAAGGTCTCGAGAACGCACTGATTGAGGGTGCACCAACTGCGAACAAGGGTCGGTTCCACTGTCAGCAACGCCTCGGTGGACTGCTCAATTACTGCCGGCACGCTGCATGACGAACGGCTCATCGCTTCGGCCGACCGATGGGACAGAACGGTCTTCAACGCGGCGCCGCTGCGGTGTCGCGGCAAGTACCGTTGGCGTCGAAGCGCGGCTGCACCGTCGCCTGTTGTGGACATTAAGGGCGCGATTTTCGCCGCGACGGTTACGTTTAAAGTTACAGTTGGCCCGGCGTCGGAAATGGCGGTCTCCAGGTTGTCGGGTGGATTGGAGGCAGCGCCGAGATTTGAACTGGGGTTGAGGTTTTGCAGATTTCGGAGGGTTCGGTATCTTGTTGAATCGTCTTACTCTCTGTTTTCTGGTGC
>JBPYEE010000797.1:0-4848 GCA_051985095.1 Vicinamibacterales bacterium
CAGGGGACGCGGTGCTCGCAGACCTGATGTCACGCGCGGCGGCCGCGCGCCGGACACGCGTGGAAGCCAACCGATCGGCGGCGTGAGAGACGTGCCCGTCAGTCGACGCGGCCGCGTGACCATGGGGTGCTGAGCTCTGTTCAACCAATACACGGACGCTGCGGGTCCGTGCGTCAGGAGGCAAAGCTCGGAAGACCGGGGACCGTCGTCCACGAATAGTTGGGCAGAACCGCGTCCGAGATCAAGGTCGCCGCCCGATAACAACTGCTTGCAACCTGAATGAGCGGGAAAGTGCAGAATGTCCGTGGAGATAGATCGGCGCACGGCGGAAGATCTCGCGCACAAGAGGTGACGCATGGACGCTCTCACGAGAAGTCAGCCGGAGCTTGACCACCCATCGGCGTTTGCATGGTTCTCCCTCAGTTCTGGCGTTTTGTCGATGCTTCTACTGCTGGCCACGCTCAAGCCGCTCCCTCACGACGCCGGCGGTCAGTTGTCGTACGTCGCCGATCACCAGGCGTTTGTCATTTTTGCGGCAGTCGTGGATCTGGGATGGGCCGTTTGCGCAGTGCCATTCGTCGTGACGTTGGGACAGATCTTGCGGACAAAGAGTGCCAGCTTCGCATTCGCGGCGATAATCCTGTCAGTCTCCGGGATTCTGTTGCTTGGCTTCGTGATCTTCGCACGCATTGGAGCGTTTCTCTCAATCCTCGCCTCGAGCGTTCCGCCCCGTGGCGAAGAGGCCAGCTACCAAGCTGCGATCTGGGGACATCTATTCTTCTACTTGAGTGATCCGGGACTAATGACGTGGGGACTGGGACAGTTCTTGTTCGGCTGGCTGGCGTGGAAGAGCCAAGTCGTACCGAACTGGTTAGCGCTGGTCGGGATGCTCGGCGGTCTCGCCGGGCTGCTTACCCTGGCCGTGTATGAATCCCCTGTGCTCGCCTTGGCCCAGCTCGGAAGCTTTGCGATCTGGGGTCTGGTCACCAGCAGAGTGTTGTTTCGGTCGAACATCTTGGTGTCCCGTACTGATGCAATCACGACGTCGGCCTCGGGACGGCCCGCGTAGACGGTGCGGTGTCTACCCTAAAGGGCAGAACCGTGTCAGATCAACGTGGCTGCCCGCTAGCGATCCTTACCGTCTGCCATGACGAGAACTCGCGTGGGAACGTGCAGAATATTCGTGGAGATAGCTCGGCAAATAGCTCGGTCACAAATCTTCAGGCTTGACGCCTGTCCGTCCTGCGAGCCACAATTTTCGGGCCATCTCCTCATCATCCTGGAACGCAATACGAAATACGCCGAACGCTGCAACTGAAAACTCCGAACAATCGAAGGAACAGAAGATTGCCGATACGGCGGCCAACAGCACGATACAGACTTTGCGCAACCGTTCCTCGTCAGATCTTCCAATCAGGCGTGGCGATGTACGCTCGCGTGATGTCTTTGGGCGTTTCCGTCCCGCAATTGCCCATCACGAGCCTGAGCTCGCCCTGCATGATTTCGAGAACGCGATCGACGCCGGCCTGTCCGAACGCCCCAAGCCCCCACAGAAACGGCCGACCGATGCCCACGCCCTTTGCGCCGAGCGCAAGCGCCTTGAAGACGTCTGTTCCGCGCCGGAACCCGCCGTCAACGAACACGGGAATGCGTCCGTTTACTTCGGCCACAACCTCCGGCAGCGCCTCCAGTGTCGATCGGAGCGTTTCAGTCGCGCGTCCACCGTGGTTCGACACCATGATCGCATCGATGCCGTGATCGAGCGCCATGCGCGCGTCTTCCTTCGTGTCGATCCCCTTGATCAGGAACTTTCCCTGCCAGGTCTTGCGAATGCGATCGACGAGCGCCCAGTCGACGGCGATTCTCGCGCCGTCGCGCGGCAGGTTCGACGTCATCGGACGCGGCCCACTCCCGGGCCCGTTCGGGTGGCATGCGTTGCACTGGTTGAGATCCTTCGGCCGGGTGCGCAGGTAGGTCTCACTGTTGCGGCCGGTGATGTTGTCGACGGTCAACGCGATGACGGTCGTACCCGCGGCCTGGACGCGCTTTAACAGCGCATCGTTCGCTTCCCACGTGTTGGGCGCGTACACCTGGTACCACGCCGGCCGCCCCAGCTCTCTGTTGACGTCCTCGATGCCGGTCGACGCCGCAGTTGACAGGACCTGCAGCGCATTACGCGCTTTCGCCGCCCGCGCGACAGCAAGTTCGCCATCAGCGTGGAAGGACTTCTCGCCGCCGGTGGGACAGAGATAGATCGGGCTCGCGTAGACGGTGCCGAACAGGTCGACTTTCATGTCGACCTTCCGGGGATCGTGGAGGCGCCGTGGCCGCAGCTGCACGTGCTTGAACACCTCGCGATTGGCGCGGAGCGTTGCGTCATCGTCGACGCCGCTGGCCATGTACGACCAGTGTCCAGGATTCACCTTACGCCGCGCTGCCTCTTCAAAGTCCATCACGTTCAGCGCATCCGTGGGGCTTGCGAGTCCGGTCTGCTCGGACCCGTTCTGGGCCCCGAGGCGCTGCTCCAGGAACGCGGCGGCGCCTCCGAGCGCCGCGACATATGGACTCGCCATGAGGAATTTCAGGAAGTCACGCCGTGCGCTTGAAGTCAGGTTCGACACGTCAGTCTCCTCAGTCGATGAAGATGAACCAGCACGGTGTCCCGTTGCTGCGGTAACGCAAACGCCCACATGGCCGATGGCGGTGGTGGCCAGTGCGAGGGTGGGTTGAGTTCTCCCGCCACGGTGGAAATCCAGTTATGCACATCGGTGATGCGTGTGGCGTCATCGGCGCGGCGAGGCTTCACCTGGCGTTCCAGGTACAACGCCAACTGCTTCTGTAGGAACAGGTTTTCGGCAGCCGAGTTGGGCACGTGACCGCATTGCCCCCGAGATCAGTGCGCCGAGATCGCGACCGACGTGAAGGATGGTTCCAAACAGAGGCCGAACAGATCCGAGCATGACCTGACGGATCCTATGCGATCAGGGCGACCGATCGAGCCGGGAGCTCACCGATCGGTCGGAAAAACCGCAAAAACCGGCCGGGATCGATTAATTGCGGACGACACCGGCTTCGTGCACGGGCGACCGGGCCGTCGCTTCTTCGAGCCGTCGTATTTCTTGGCCACGAGCCGGCGATACCACCGCAGGATCGTGTCCGGTGTGACAATGCCGGCGATGGACGCCAGGTGGCGGCGGCCGACCACTTTGCCGTTCACGGCCAGGCGGCGTCGCTGGTCATCAGTGAGGCGTAGGTGTCGCGATGACTGCGCGGCCCGGAGCACCCGATTTTCTTCGAGCAAGTAGTCAATAACGGCCTGCTGTTGACGATTCACCCAACCCGCAAACAGCAGACAGAAGAACGCGCGCGGCGCCGGCAACGGATCCATGGCGTAAGCCTGCTCGAGAGGGTGCCCGGGTTCAAGGACTTGAAACAGTGAGCTTCGGCCGAGACTCACGAGGCACAAGCCCTTGTCCGACTGCGTCGATCACGCGGTTCTCGAGGCGATCCGGCGTCGGCGGAGTCTTCGCACCGGACGGGGCCGCGGATCGGTAGAAGCCGGTCGCGTGCACCCGATCTAACTCTTCTGCGTTAACTCCTGGTAGGCTAAATCGGTAAACGATGGTTGAGGAGCGCCGCCCCGTGCCGCTCCTCCGACCCCGCCAGCTCCGCGTCCGGCAGCGGCGCCCTGTCCGCCACCAGCCGCAGCGGCGCCAGCCGGAGGAGCCGCCGGTGGAGGAGCGGGGGCCTCAGGCAATGCAGCCTTGATCTCGTCAAGTGTTTTACCCTGCTTGACCATTGCCGCAATCTTCGAGCGTCGCTCGTCCAATCTCTTTGCTCGCTCTTCGATGTCCGCCTTCGTCAACACATTACCGTGACCGGTCACGTAGATATCCGCATTGAGTTTCGCCATGCCCTTCGCGTTTGCGATCCAGCCCGCAGTCGATCCGTGTTTTTCTGGATGGATCAACGGGTTGTCCTCCGAGCGAATCGTCATCATGATGTCGCCGGTCGCGACGAGCTTCGCATCGGGCACGTAGACCACGAGATCGCCGCTCGTATGGGCTGGTCCCCAATGATAGAGCTCCAGCTTGACGCCGTCGATCGTCATCGTCTCCTTTTCCTTGGTGATGACCTGGGTCGGCAGCCGATCGGCGGGAGGCGCGCCGCGACCGCCGGCGGCCAAGGCGGCTTCTTGTTCCTTCTTGTCGTTCTCGTGCGCGATCACCTTCACGCCAGCCGGAAATCCAGCAAGTCCATTGACGTGATCGCCGTCGCTGTGGGTTTCTATAACCGTTGTGATCGGCTTGGGCGTGATCTTGGCGACTTCGGCCACCAGAGCCCGTCCGGCGGCTTCAGTCGTCTTCGCGTCGACGGCGATGACGCCATTGGTACCGATGACCACCGTGGTATTGCCGCCTCCCCCTTCCACTTCGTAAATCGTAGGCCTGAGTTGCTTGACCGTCAGTTGTGGTGCTGGCGGCTGCTGGGCCCGGGCGGATGCCGTGATCGCGCTCAGGCCCATGACGAATGCGAACCGAAGAGCTTGGTATGACATGGTGGCGTTCCTTTCGAATCGACACCGTAGCACTGTCTGGCCGACTTCGTCGAGCGGTTGGCGCGTATCCTCTGTGAACACCGCCTGCAGCGTGTTCCCTCGAGTGAGCCGTCACGTCCGCCATCGCTCGTACGAACGCGTCATCGTTGAGGGCGCGGCGGGTCATCATCGCCTCGTACGCGCCTCGGCCAGCATCGCGATCAGCGCGGCGCGCGCCTCTTCTGGAGTACTGACCGGCAACGGAAACGCCAGCCGCACAGGTCGCGGACCTTCGGAAGTCTTCGCCGACA
>JBPYEE010000798.1:0-11475 GCA_051985095.1 Vicinamibacterales bacterium
TGATGACACCTCTTTTTTCCAGCGCCCGGACGCGCCGCAGGCAGGGCGCCTGCGAGAGACCGATTCTGGTGGCGAGCTCGACGTTCGAGAGGCGGGCGTTATCTTGCCGAAGCGAGAGTACGCGAAAGTCGATCTCTTGAAGATCGATATGCGCGACGTCCGACTGTCGCTTGCGTCCGGCGCGCAAGCCCTGACCGTTCCAGACCGTGACGCACCCTCACCACCCTCACCACATCATCGACGATCGCTCACCAGCTCCGATTGACAAGGCGTTGGTCGTGCAACGAATGGCGCCTTGGCGCGGAGGCCAATTGATGGTACCTTCCGCGTAAAATGCGAAACGAGGCCGTTTTTGGGGTCAAACTTGCAACATTATTGCGAATCTGAACGCCACGTACCAGACGCCGGCGCATCCTGGTTCGAGACCGGCGTGCACGTGTTCGACCGAGCCGACATTGCCGTCGCCGTCGCCACGCCGGCGGGGCTGATTACACCGGTACTCAGAGACGGAGGACGGAAAAGCATCACTACAATTTCGCGCGAGATCAAGGCGCTCTCTGAACACGCTCGCGCGGGTCGGCTCCAACCCGCGGGCTATCTCGGCGGCAGCTGACCATCTCGAACCTCGGCATGTACGGCGTTAGCAGCATCTATCCGATCATCAATCCGCCTCCCGGCGTCATTGGCGCACGGTTTCTGGGGATTTCACTGCGCATGAAGCGCCGCTGTCGATGCTGCTGGATACCTGACCGGTCTATCAGCGTTCAACGAGGATCGGCGCCGATCGCCGACAGCCTCGCCGCGGAGTACCGGGAACGACTGTTATGAGAGTTGTCATTACGGGCGCCAATAGCGCCGTCGGCCAGGCCATCGCAGGAACGGCCGCCACATGGTCGACTCCCGTCGTCATAGTCGCCGCCGTGCGGTCCGAGCGCGCCGCCGGCGAGTTGCAGGCCGTTCGAGACCACATCAGTGAGATCGCTCGGATCACCTACGGCGATCCAGCCAGTCTGCGCGGTGCCTTCCGCGGGGCATCGGCAATCGTGCATCTTCCCGGAGTCCTCGTCGAGCGTCCCGGGTCGAGCTATCAACAGGCGAACGTTGACACGACGCGGGCCGTGGTCGACGCCGCGAAGGAATGTGGGGTCAGCACGATTGTCTACGTCAGCGCGATCGGCGCTGATCCGACATCACCGAACCGGTACTGGCGCACGAAGGGGCTGGCCGAAACGCTGGTGCGGCAGTCGGGCCTCGGCTATACGATTCTGCGAGCGCCGCTGCTGCTCGGCCCCGGCACCGAGGCGACGGCAACGCTGAAGCGCCATCTGAGCGACGGCAGGGCGATGATGATCGGCGGAGGCCGCAACTTTCAGCAGCCGCTCGATGTAGGCGACCTCGCGCGTGCCGTTCTCGTCGCGAGTCACGGACTCGCCGCGCGGAACTGCACGCTGGACCTGGTCGGTCCAGCGGCTTTGAGCGAGCGTGAGATCCTGGAGCGCGCGGCACGTCTCGCCGGACGAACAGTCTCCGTGCGATCGATGCCGAAACCGCTGATGTCGGCAATGCTGGGTCTCCGGGGACTGATTGGCCATCGCGGGTTTTCTCGTGATGCGCTCGATGTGATCACCGCGGACACCCGGTTGAACTCGGCGCCGGCCGCGGCCGCGCTTCGAATCGAGCTGACCGGACTTGATGAGATGATCCGAAGGAGCATGGTATGAGTGGCGAGCACAAGGCGCAACCGTGGCAGAAAATCCTGCCGCTCCTGATTACGGCAGCCTGTTTTCTGTATCTGTACCTTCGCCTCGATCGGGCAGCGGCGGCCGAAGGAACGAGTCTGATAACGTATCTCGTCAAGAGTTTCGAGAATGTCAGCTGGTCTCGCTGGCTGGCGTTGATGATCCCCTACTGCGTCTTCTTCTTTTTGATCGACAGTCTGATCGTCTGGCAGGTGATCAACTGGTTCAATGTCGAGATCGGATACGGCGATATCCTGCCCATTCGCGCGAGCGCGTACATCCTCTCGCTCGTGAACGAGCAGGTCAGCAAGGGCGCCATCGCCCTCTATCTGAACCGGCGGAACGGGGTACCAGGCTGGGAAGTCGGATCCAGCATGCTGTTCATAATGTTCTGCGAGTACTACAGACTCCTCATCTGGGCGACATTGGGCGTCCTGCTGCGGTGGCGGGGCGTCCCCGAACCCTTTCACGTCATCCCGGCGATTGCGCTCGCTGCCGGCGTGCTGTTCGCCGCGATTTATGCATTTTTCACCGGCCGGCTTCGGTTCGGCGCCGCGCTTCGCAATCGTCCCATCTTCCGGGCGTTCCGCCTCGCAAAACTGCGGCATTACGTGGCCGTGTTCGCGATGCGGGCTCCGGCAGTGATCTCCGGTGTGTTCGTCTACACGCTGGTACTGAGGCTCTTTGGGGGGACGGTGACCTTCGGCGAAATGCTCAGCTATCTTCCGATCGTCTTCTTCGGCGCCTCGCTTCCGGGTCCCATGCACTCGGTCGCGATCGTGTTCTGGGTGCTTCTGTTCCCGGATCGGCCAGGGCAAATGACGGCGTTCGGCTTCGTTCAGCACAATTTCTTCATGCTGTTCAACGCGGCGATTGGCGTGCTGTTCCTGCGACGGGCAACGCGAGAGATGTTCCCGGAAACACCAGCCGCGGTGCCATCGACTCCAGCGTGCTGAACACGAGGGCTCGGACAATGAAGGCCGAGGTTGACGTTTCGAAAGTGCTTCGCCGATCCCGGGTTGCTCGTATCTTCGAACGTCGAGGAGGGTCAGACGGTCCAAACCAGCGATCTGATCGATTGTCGACGCTATGAAAAGGAGACTGTCATTTCGCGCCGCATGAAGTGGCATCGTCACGAAGATCTGGCAACGCCGGGTGAAAGCGTCGCGGCCGACCAGGTCGTCGTGGAATTCACGTAATGGTCCGATACCTCAATCAGGCGGGTGTGCGGCTACGGTGTCTCCTTCTTGGCGGCGCCTCCCTTGGCACCGCGCTCCCGCAGAAAGTCGACCACTGACACGAGCTTGGCCGCCTGCGCGCCATCCAACGCGGTACGGCCGCCTGGATCGGCGGCGTTCAGGTCGATGCCCAGATCTGCGGCGATTTGAACGGTTTCCAGCGTGAGTGCCTCGCGCTGCGCGCGTGGGGGTTGAACCCACGGATTCGAGCGAGCGCCCATCCCCGTCGCGGCCATCAGGATTGTCGCGCCCTCGACGTGATGTTCGAAGCCTGCCTGCTCGCTCAGAGTCGTGTAGTCGGCGCGATGCACCACGAACGGATCCGCCCCGTAATCGACGAGCAGCCGGACGACATTCGGCTCGATAAAGCGCGCCGCGAGCCAGACGGGCGTCGCGCCGACGAGAGCCGGCCCGAAATTCCAATCGGCGGACGCGCGGCGCGTCGGTGTCCACGTCTGAAGCGCGTAGTTTGGATCGGCGCCGTGGTCCAGCAACGCGGCTACCTCACGCTCATCGCGCCGCATGATGGCTTCGTGCAACGCGCTGAAGCCAGCGCGCGTGCGATTCGGATCCGCGCCCTGTTCCAGGAGGTACAGCACCACCGGGCGGAACCCTGCGTGAGCCGCCATAACGGTGGCCGTCACGCCCCATGCATCCTCGTCATTGACGTCGGCACCGGCGGCCATGAGCAGTTGTGCCGACGCGAGATCTCCCACGCGCGCAGCAAACAGAAGAGCCGTATCGCCGCCCTGAGCAATTGTGCGGTTGTATTCCGGGAGACCGTGCGGGGACACGCCCACTACCTCGTCCCAGCGATCGCTGCGCGCCTGGACATCGGCGCCGCCGCCCAGCAGTACTTTGACAACGTCGGGATGTTTCTCGGCGACCGCCCACATCAGCGCGGTCTGTCCGCGCGTTCCATGCAAATTCGGGTTTGCACCCTTGGCCAGCAGCACCGCCACAACCTCGGCATTGCCGGCCTTCGCCCCGATCATCAGCGGCGTTTCGCCGGACAAGAGCGCGAGATTCGGATTCGCCCCCGCCTGCAACAACCGCCTCACCATCGCCGCGCTACCGTTCTGGGCGGCGGTCCACAAGGGCGTGACACCCAGATCGTTCGCGGCGTTGACGTGCGCGCCGGCGCGCAGCAGCAGATCCGCCGCTTCGGCATCGTCGCGGTATGCAGCCCAATGGAGGGCGGTTGTGCCGTCGCCGCTCGTGGCGTTGACGTTCGCGCCCTGCTTGAGCAACCCGCGAAGGCTGTCATGGTCGGTGTCGCGCGCCGCATCGATGAGCGTGGGTGTGCCCGCCGCACCCATCAGGAGCAGAGCGACACCGATGACCGGCAATCGATTCCGCCGCCGTGAGCTCGCCGCCATAGGTCTGGTCCCTCCGACCGCCGTGTTCTGGCTTCTCAGTACCTACATTGACAGAGTATCGATGTCGAGCTTCCCGGTACTCCCTCCGAGCCGCTCGACCGGATAGCCCATCTTGTCCATGAGGGTGACGAGCAGGTTGGCGTTCGATGGCTTGTCGGTGTAGTGCAGGTGCCGACCGCCCTTGAGCCGCCCCGCATGGCCGCCCACCAGCAACAGGGGGATGTTCACCCCCGAATGGGCGTTGCTGTTGGAGATCCCGGAGCCATACAGAATCGTCATGTGATCGAGCAACGACCCATCGCCGTCGCGCGTCTCGCGCAACTTCGTCAGGTACCTGGTGAAGAGCTCGACGTGGTACCGGTTGATCTTCGACATGCGCTCGACCAGCTGCGGCTCGTTATTATGGTGAGACAGCGGGTGATGCGCTTCCGACACGCCGATCTGCGGGTACGGTCTGGCGCTCTGCTCCTTGCTCAGCATGAAAGAGATCACGCGCGTCAGATCTGTCCGCAAGGCGAGAATCTGCAGGTCCAACATCAGCGCGAGGTGATCCTCGAAGACGGGCGGTGCGCCCTGCGGCTGATCGATCGAAGGCAGCTCGAGACTCATCTGCTCTTCGGCTCGCTGGATACGTCGCTCGACGTCTCGCAACGACTCGGAATACTCATCCACCTTCCGCTGATCCTCTGGTCCGAGCTGTCTCTTCAAACTCGCCAACTTCTCATTGACCGAGTCGAGAATGCTCTTGTTCTGTTCGAGCCGCGCTTCGCGGATCGCACGGTTCGTGCTGCCGCTGTCCCCGAAGAGCGTTTCGAAGACGGCTCGCGGATTCCATTCCATCGGAAGCGGCTGGGTCTTGCTGCGCCAGCAGAGGGTGTGCGTATAGACGCAGCTCAAATTGCCCGTGCATGCGCCGGCGTTGGCGGGCGCATCCATCGAGAGCTCGAGCGACGGCACCTGTGTTTCGGTCGCGAAGTGTGCCGCCAACAACTGGTCCATCGACACGTCGGCGATGATCTCGACTTCGTTGCGGCCGCCGCGCGCCGTCCCCGTCAGAAATGCCCCTGACGCGCCGGCATGAATGTAGTTCCAGCTCGCATTGATGCCCGAGAGCACCAGCAGCTGTTCACGGAACGCCGCCAGCGGCTCGAGAATCGGCGACAGCTCGAACGCGCTGCCCGTGCCCTTCACCTCCCAGTACGGCATCGCCATGCCGTTGGGCACGTAGAAGGTCTGGAATCGATGAACCGACTGGGCTGCTCTGCCGCGAAGGCCGAATGGCGGCACCATCGCTTCCAGGAATGGCAGCGCGACGGTCGCCCCAATCCCCCGCAACACCGTTCGTCGCGGCAGCGCTTTCGTCGTCAGGAATGGCACGTCGGTCCTCCTCGCTTAATTGGTCACCGCGCTGGTCGCCCGCATCTGGAACGCCGGGCTCTTGACGATGCCCATGATGATCGCCGACCAGCGATAGTCGTCGGCCGCGGCGTCGCGCACAATCTTACGCACGGCCGGCCGATCGTACGGCTCGAGCATCCGCCCGAGCGCATACGCCATCAGCTTTTCGGTAACGGTGCGCGGGAACTGCTCCGGACGCTCGAGCAGGAACCGGCGCAGGCCCGGGAAGCCGTCGAGCCTGACACCGCTCACCGTCGTGACGTTCGGCTCCACCTTGTTGCCTGTTTCATCAACCGTCCGCCAGCCACCGATGACGTCGAAGTTCTCCAACGAGAATCCCAGCGGGTCCATCACGTTGTGGCAACTCGCGCACGGCGGGGCCTTGCGGTGCTGCTCGAGCCGTTCGCGAATCGACCTGGGTGGTGCGCCGGGTTTGTTCTCGATGTTCGTGTCGACGCCAGGCGGCGGCGGCGGGATCGGGACGCCGAGAATGTTGTTCAGCAGCCATTTGCCGCGCAGCACCGGCGACGTCCGATCGGGATAGGAAGCGGTTGCGAGCAGCGCGCCTTCGGCCAGCAACCCCCCGCGCTGGTTGTGGTCTGGCACCGTTACTCTCCGGAACCGCGTTCCGTAGATGCCCGGAATCCCATATTGGCGCGCCAGCCGCTCGTTGACGAATGTGTAGTCCGCGTCAATGAGATCTCGGACGCTGCGATCCTCGGTTATCGTGCTGCCGACGAAGAGTTCGGTTTCTGTGCGGAACGCTCGCATCAGGCTCAAGTCGTAATTGGGGTATCGCGTCGGATCGACCACCACCTCTTCGACGCGCCGCAGGTTGAGCCATTGCGCCGCGAAGTTGTTGACGAGGGCGTCGGTGGCGCGCGCATCGGCGAGCAGCCGGCGCACTTCCTTCTGAAGGATCGCGGGCGCGCTCAGCTGACCGCGTTCGGCGAGGTCAAGGAGATGGTCATCCGGAATGCTGCTCCAGAGGAAAAAGGACAGCCGCGACGCCAGATCCAGATCGCTCAGATGATACGCGCCGCCGTGCGTTGCCGTACCGACGGGATCGCGATACACACGAAGCAGAAAATCCGGATCGACCAGAACGCGCTCGAGCGCGAACTGGATCCCGGCGTCGAAAGTGCCGCCTTCGGTGCGGCCCTGATCGAAGAACGTCAGCAGCGTTTGCGCGTCGGCCTTCGTCGTCGGGCGCCGGTACGCGAGCCGCGCCACTCGATTCAAAATGCGTGTCGCGCAGGCTCGCTCGTCCGCAGCCCCCTTCGGTTCGCAGACGAAGATCGCACGCCGGCTCGGCGTCTCGACTTTCGAGGACGGTACGGCGTTGTACGGGCCACCAATCTGCACCGAGTGCACATTCGCGTAGTCCATGTACACCTGGTCGTTGGTTATCACTCGCGCGCGCTGCAGCGGCTGCGGCAACCCTTCAGGTTCCCACGCCTCGCGAACGAACGAAACGCTGACGAGGTGGGGACCGGCGTCGATCGTCGTGCGGACTTCGAGCCCAGCGTCCCCTTTCGCGAGCATGTACGCTTCCCAGTCCGGCGAGCCCGCGAAATTCGGTTCTCCGTCTCCGGCATAGCTGGCCGCGGCCGGCCGGCCCGGTGCAGTCCCTCCGACCTTGAATCGCTTCAGCAGCTTGCCATCGAGGCGCACGTCGAGCTGTTGCGTCCAGCCCATTCCCTTGAGGTAGTCCTGGTATTGACGCTGCAGCCGGACTTTGATCAGGTACTCGCCCTTGACCGGGAAGTCGTGATGGACGGCGAGGCCGCCGCGTGACCCGAATGGCAGGTCTTCGCTCTGCTGGTCGTCCTGAATAATGTGCAGTGGAATCTCGGTCGTTTCGATTGTCGGCCGGATCGGCGGCAACCCGACCGCCATTCGAGTCACCTGCTGCGCCACCGACATGTAGCGCTGCAGATGTGCCGGGGAGATCGAGAGCGAGCTGGCGAAGTTGTCGAAACTTCCGTCGGCGGTCTCGTCCCCGGGCAGCAGAGGCTTCAGGTCCACGTCAAGGTGAAGCAGGTCTCGAATCGCGTTGTTGTATTCAGCGCGATTGAGCCGGTGAACCGATCCGATGCGACCCGGATTGGGGTTCGCCTCCCAGGCGCGATCGAGCTCCGACTCGAGCCAAGACGCCGTGGCATCGTAGGTGGCCGCGTCCGGCCGAGGACGTCCCGGAGGCGGCATCGACCCCTGCCGCAGCTTCATGACGACCTTCTCCCAGACTACTGCGTTGGCACCGGGGTTCGAAGGGTCAAGGGTGTCGAGCGCCAGGCCGGCGGTGTGCATTCTAGTGTTGTGGCATGTGACGCAGTACGTGCCAAAGACCGCCTGAGGCTGGGTGGATGCTGCCGACCCCGGTGCAGGCGCTTTGGGCGCCTGCGGCCGGGCCGAAATCCTGGCACTGCTTAGGATGAGCGCCACGGTGGTGCCACTGAGCAGAAGGGCCGAGGCGCGACTCATCGCCGTTTTATGCATCATTTCTGCATATCCACGGTTTCTGCGTGTCCGCGAACCAGTATCCCCTCCGGGGACAACCCGGATATTGTGCGACAACGGACGCTAACATGCCACCTGCAGGGCCTGCATGCCCTCCTGGCAGGGGGTCCCTGAAATCAGGCCGACCTCACGAAACAGCCAGACGCCTAGTCCCGGCCATCAACCTCGTCGCCTCGCACCCCGAGTTGCTCGGTATTTCGATCGAGAACACGGCCGTTGCCGTTTCGCGGGCAGCAGCTCGAGATCATCGGCGCGACGCCGCCTCGAGCCTCATGGCTGGGCCGTCGTTCTCGAGGCCTCGGGCCGAAGGTATCGCCCGAGGAATTCGCTCAGCCGGTTGAACGAGTTGAGATAGCGCGAGTGCAACAGCGGCTCGTGCGTATCGTCGGGATAGACGATCAGCTCGAATGGCACGTTGTGCGCGCGAAGCAACTGTACGAGGCCGGTCGTTTGCGAGAAATGCACGTTCCGGTCGTCATCGCCATGGATGAGGAGCACGGGCGACTTCCACGTATCGATCGCGGAGATCGCCGACGCTCGATACGACACGCTGTCCGGATCGAGCGAACTGCCCCACAGGTGCACCCCCGCCATATCGACGCCCACCTTGAAGACGTCCGAGTTGCGCGCGAGCGCCTGGGACGTCAGGACTCCGCCATAGGAGAGGCCCCAGATGCCGACGCGATTCGGGTCCACATCGGGTCGCGAACGCAGATATTCGCCCCCGGCAAGCACGTCCTGGTATTCGGCGTTCCCGCGGCCGCCGGTGTTCGGGGCCAGGCGGAACGACTTGCCGTAGCCGATGCCGCTGCGATAGTTCACCGACATCACGATGTAGCCCTGGGAAGCCAGCCACTGATTCACCGCGTACGCGATGTGGTAGAAGTGCATGTAGTGGTACCCGAGCAGCATCTGCCGAACCGGGCCACCGTGGACGAAGATGATCGCCGGGCGTTTCTCACCCGGACGCATATCCGTCGGCAGGAACAGCTGATTGTGGATCTCCATGCCGTCGGGCGCCTTCGTGAGGACGAGCTGCGGCACGACTTCCGCGTCAAAGGGAAAGCCCGCGAGCGATGGATAGATGTAGGTGGCCGCGCCGCCGGAACTCGGCACCAGCCCGACGCCGAATGGACGCTTCGCGTCGCCGCCGAGCACGGCGACCTGGCGCCCTGACGCGAGCGGAGCCGGAGAGGTCTCAATCGTTTCGCCCTTGGTCACCTGTTCCGCGGTCCCCCCCGCAGTCGGAACTCTCCAGATGTGCCGCCGCTCGATGTCACCGGCGTTGGTGGAATAGAAAAGGAACTTCCCATCCTTCGAGACGCTGACCTGTTCGACGGCACCATCGCCCGGCGTGAGCATCACCGGCGCCGGCTGGGGATTCGAAACGCTCACCGAGTACCACCGCACCCACTCCTCCGGCTCCGCCTGAAAGATCACATGATCCGGGTCCGTCCAACCGACGCCTCCGATGGAGGCAAATGCCGTGTCACCCTTCTGGTCGTGCCAGAACTCCCGGGCGTCGCCGGTCGCAAGGTCCGCAACCCAGAGCGACAGGTTGTAGCCGCCGGCAAAGGTCGCGGTAAACAGTCCGGCACGCGTGTCGGTGCCGTCGCCGGCATCACCACGCCCGCGGCCACGTCCGCCCCCGCCGCCTCGACCCGTTGATCCGCCCCGTCCCCCGCGCAAGGCGGCCAGCGGGTTGTAGGCCGGACCGTCGGGGTTGCCAATGCTTCCCTGTCCCTGATGGGCCTGCTCACCGAACGGCGTCCCGGGTCGACGAATAAACGCGACGCGTTTGCCGTCGGGCGACCAGGTCGGACTTGTATCGTGATCGACGCTCGGCGACAGGAACTTGAGCGCTTTCGTGCGGGTGTCGTAGACACCGATGAAAGAATGATCCGTGCGGTCGCTGACGAATGCGATTTTCGTCCCATCGGGCGACCATACGGGATTCGCGTTCACGCCCCACGCCCTCACAAACGCCTGGTCTTTCGCGTGAGTGCCGGGGGACGCTGGACCCGTCGGCGAGGTCGGCGTGGCGTCAGCGGTCAGGCGAACCTGATAGTGATACAGCTGGCCGTCTCGCGCGAACACCACGGTGCGTCCGTCTGGCGACAGCGCAGGGGTTGTCACCGGCCCGATCTTCCAGGAGCTCGAGCCGCTGGTGCGCGCCGCCCAGAGCGTTCGCTCAGCGCCCGTCGGCGTGCTGGTCGGGTTCGCCACCCAGCCTTCGCGATTCGGCTGCGTGCCGCGCACGAAGGTGACGATGGATCCATCGTCGGAAATCGCAATGTCGCTCAGCTCGACACCGTCGTCTTTGACGAAATGCGTGAGACGCACTGGCCGGAAGTCCGGCGCCGCTGACGTGTACACGTTGCGCTGGCCATGCTCGTACGCGGTCCACGCAATGCGATCGACCATTTTGGCGGACACGATCTCGGTCGGATAGCCCGGCGCAAGAAACTGTTCGATCGTGGGCGCATTCGACGACGCGGCCCCGATCGCAACCGGAAGGATGCACGCAGCGACGATCAGCTTTCTCATGATCCCGCCCCCGCTTGTTTTGTTCGGTAATAGGCAATCATGTCGAGCGACTTCGGCGGCTCGGCTCCGAGTTGCCGCAGCATCGTGGTGATCTGACCCCGGTGATAGCTGGCATGGTTCACCACATGCTGCACCATCTGCCAGATCGGCGACGCGCCCGGCTGGCCGCTGAGCAGCTTATATTGGATCACGCGGTCGATTCCGGGACCGAGCTGCTCGACAAACGTGCGTATGCGCCCTTCGAGTTCGACCCACGCGGATCGCAACGCCGCGAGATCTGGAAATCGGTCCGGCGGCAGGAGCGCCGTCGGCGTCCGGCCCTGCCAGCGTTCATACCACGCCCACTCCGCCGCAAAAATGTGCGTTGCGGTCTCACGAATCGATTTGAAGCTGCTGCCGAGATCGTGGCGGTATTGTTCCGGCGTCAGCGGTTCGAGGGCCGTCAACATGCGGTCGCGAGCCCAGTAGTGGTAGTCGAGCAGCGTCTGCAGATCCTGCACATTCATGGAAGCACCCTCGCTCGCAAGAGTCGATCGAGCCGTGGATATTCGCGGTCAAGATACGCGTTGCCGCCGTCAAAGAGCGGCTGCTGGCGGCCGGCGCGAATCCCGCCTCCGGCGTTTTCACCGTACTCGCTGTTAAGTGCATCGGCGA